>NZ_QUIU01000058.1:0-2441 GCF_003480225.1 Clostridium sp. AM34-9AC | reverse complement strand
TACCGAAACACGACAATCTGATAGGGGGATAGTCTACCCTATCGCTGATACTTCGGGAGATTTTAATCGGCTCTATGACCGTAATTTTGCCGAAAATCGCCCCGAAACCATACACTAAAACGGGAGGAAATACAATATGCCGAGAATGAGCAAAAAGAGGAAGCATGAGCTTTCCTTTTACCTCAATGACCGGGGGCGTGTCACTTACAACGAATTATGCCGGAAATGCCAGCATGGGTGCAAGCAGAGCTTCCGGGCGGTTGTGATTGACTGCCCCCGTTATTTATCCAAACGATCAAAGAAAAAGGAGGAACACACCGAATGAATTTTGAATTTATTTCCAGTCAGCAGCACCGCAAAGGTCATGTACTGCCGGATGCTGGACGCTATGCTCTCCAAAGGGCAGGAGGACGAGAACGGAATCCTGTTTGTCTGCTTCCCTGTCACAGCCATTGCCGCAGTCCTGTCCCGCAGTCCCATGACGGTCAAGCGTTCTCTGAATGAACTGGAAAACGCCGGACTTATCATGCGGGTGCGTCAGGGCGTGGGAGAACCGAATAGGATTTATGTGCTGATACCGGGAAAGGAGGACGCTGCCCTTGCCTGATACCTCGAAGCTGGAAAAGCTCAACCGGGAGCTGGAGAAAAGCGAAAAGAAACTGCGGAAAGCCATCAATGATGAAAAGGCATTGCAGCACCAGTTAAAGCAGCTTACCCGAAAGGAACGGACGCACCGGCTCTGCACTCGTGGCGGTATGCTGGAAAGTTTTCTGCAAGAGCCGGAACGCCTAACAGATGATGATGTCATGCTGTTGTTGAAACTCATTTTTCACAGGCAGGACACGCAGGAACTATTGAAAAAAATGCTGGAACGGGAGAAGCCGGAAACCCCTTAGTTTACTAAGGGCGCAATTATACACCACCCAGAGGTTGGTGCATTGCGTTCTCCGAAGGCTCCTCGCCGGAGAGCTGTGATTTTCCGCAGTCATGGTCTGCTCCAAATCAAACAGGGGACGCTACACTTCCCCTGCGCTGGCTGCAGCCAGCTACCCTTTTGTGGACTTGCCTGTTGGGGACACCTTGCGGTGCAAGCTGTTCCCAGCCGACAAGTTTCATAAAATATGCTATCTTTTCGATAATCGATGAAGTATAATAAAGTCAGAAATAAATCAGGAATTTGAGGTCAAGGCTTAAACGTGAGGTTTATATGAAAAAATACCAATGTCCTTGCTGCGGATATTTTACCTATAATGTTCCGGCAAATGAAGATTGTGGGTATATTTGCCCCGTTTGTTTTTGGGAGAATGACCCGTTCATTGCTTCTGATAACGAACCAAGCGACTCTAATCATGGAATAACGCTAAAAGAAGCGAAATCCAATTTCTCAAAATTTGGTGCTTGTGAAAAAGAAATGTTATGTTATGTCCGACCACCAAGAGATGATGAAAAAGAAATTTCATAGCGACAACTTCCAACTTGTAGAACTGAAAAATTAGAAGTTGTAAAGGAGTGTGATAAAATGGAAACACTTTTTGACCAATACAAAGAACTGAATATAAATGGCTCTTTGATTTGTCTTGAACAAGTTGAAGATATTTATTCTTACTTCTGCTATCCGACCAATGCAAAGGCAATAGGTTTTGAAGGAAGTATTATGTATTGCTTTATTGAGCCGTATGGGGAAATGGTTTTTGCCTGCAATCCTGATACTTGTGCAGATGTTTTTGTTTATCCACTGGCAAGAACCTTTGAGGATTTTATGAGACTTATTCTTGCTTGTGGTTCTACTAATCCTATTGAGCAGATTATTTGGATGGACAAAGACAAATTTGAAAAACACCTCAAAGAGGAAGAAGCAATCCGCACAGAGGAACAGAAAGCGACATTAAGTTATCTTGAAACAGAATTAGAAATTTCCCCTATTGATAACCCTTATGACTATGTAAAAGAACTGCAATCTCGCTTTGACAATAGTGGCATTGAGTATAGTGATGAATACTATGATGTTTTGGGGATTGATAGAAAATAACAACAAATAAATTCCAGTTCGTCAGCTTCACATCGGGTCAACTTGTCCCGAACTTTTACAACTAAATACCCGCCGCCCACACAGCGGCACACCGAGCAGGAAATCTGAAAGAAAGGTTTCCTGCTTTTTTTCTGCCCAAAATGAGGTGGTAAAACGCCACCCCGTCCACCAATTAGCGAAAGGAGGGACACGAAATGCCCTGTCCACACAACGAAATCACGATTGTTCAGCGCAGTCAGCGGCAGTCTGCGGTTGCCGCCGCTGCTTACCAGAGTGGCGAAAAACTGTTCTGTGAATATGACCAGCAAGTGAAGCACTACCCGGAAAAGCGTGGTATCGTCCACAATGAAATCCTGCTCCCACCTAATGCCCCACAGGAATATGCAGACCGCAATACTTTGTGGAACGCCGC
>NZ_QUIU01000057.1:0-3069 GCF_003480225.1 Clostridium sp. AM34-9AC | reverse complement strand
GGAAACCACGCCGCTCATAAAAGCGGCGTTAAATTTAAGGGTAGGCGCAGGATTTGACGTTTACGCATATTATCTAAATAGGCTCTAAATAAATATCATATATATAGAAAATGTGCCATCATCTTGACGGCACATTTCCTATATTTTCCCCCCAAATTATATTGCTACAGTATAGAATACCATTGTCTGTCCATACTATCAGCTTCATACTGATATGTAATCAACTGATTCATGTCTTTTAAACCCGCCATTTCTATTAGGTTCTATCATTATATTATAGTTTTCATATTTTTATAGTATCCTGCATTATCCATAACACTATTATTGCCAGATGTACCCACAGTACTTACCTCAGAGTCCGAAATATTATACCCTGCCTTAAATGCAAGAATATCCTCCAATCCATATTGATTTTTATAATCCGTCAGCATATAGATATTATCTCGTATTTCCTCATATTTCGCATTGGCTTCCTGGGAGTTCATTATTTTACACATTTTCTCTGGAAGTCCGGTAATCTTCCCATTGTCATCTACGTTTATATCGTCAAATGAATACTGTCCATTTGTTGCTTTCTGAATGAACTGTTCCACTTCATAGTAAGCATTTACTAATCTATATTGTGTGTTAGAAATATCTGCTGTCTGAATATATTTTTCCCACATATCATCAGCAAAATTTTCCGATATCATATTTTTTATCTGTTCTTTGTTTTCTTCTGTAATGTCCCCGTTAATCGTAATAGTTCCAGATACATCTATTTCAATTTTCCATGATGTATCTGGCAGTTCAATTCCTTTTTCATTTGCTATTCTTTCTATTTCTGCATAAAAATCGTTTTTTATATAATTCGACTTCTCTGCTCTCTCATAATCAGATAAATTGGCAAATATTTTCACATATGCCATTTCCGACACACTTAACTGCTCCCCCTTTTTCATCTTATTTAATAATTCTTCTACACTATCCGTTCCCGAATATTTTTCATCTTCCGGCAACGCTTCAAATTGCATCTGATGTAATTTGTCAATTTCGCTTTGATATGTTTTTTCATATTTCTGCTTTATTGCATTTTTTTCTTCTGAATTATCTGCATTTGCTATTTCTTGTGAGTGCTGCACATTACTACTTGAAGTATCCCTGTTTTTCGTTTCCGTAATTTTTATTCTATAGGAACCTTCCCCGGAATCCGATGTCATATTGGAATTTTCTACTCTGATCACATAATCTGATGTAACGCAGTCCCAATTAGGTACCGTAAGCTGTTTATTACCATGTCCATCATCTGTCGCTATTCCAATCTGATTGCCATATAAATCGTACAATACTAAATTATATGCCTGACTATTCTTGCTTTCCAATGAAATCGTTATCTCTGAAGATATACCCATTTTAGAGTAAAAACTTTTTTGCGGATAAGAAAAAGAATAGTAATCTACATCATATTTTGAATCGATTGTTCCCTCTAAATAACTTTCATTATTATGCAACAATGTTCCTATATCATATGTACTGTAATAGCGATCTACCTGATCATCGTATTTCGTATGCTGATGATAACTATCATTCTTATTTGTTTTGGCATTTTCTATTAACACCGTTTGCTCATTTAATTCTTTCATCGGCGATTTAAAACTTTTTGCTGCATTTCCTGTCTCATATATTTTACTATCTACTATTCCGCCACCTATATAATGTACATAGTGTCCCATCTTATCGTCACCTCTTTGAATCCACGGATGGTATAAAAATACCATCCGTAATTTATTTATCTTTCTAAATATTTAGCCCACTATTATTCCGAAAGGAACTAAATAATCCAATGTCATCTGTGTCATTGTAGTGCAACTAGCATTTACATAAGAAATACCACTTACCCAATGTACTGTAACAGATGTTGCATAGTTTCCATCAATTGATCCTGATGGTGGATTATTGTCAACCAAGTCACTCCACCAACCACCTGTTTGTGCTAGTTTTTTTGAATAACTAGCAGTTGCTGGCGTATAATAATAGTCAATGCTTGATGCGTATGTATTATTAGCAAATGCTTTTGATTTATCCGAAAATTTCACACCTGTCAATGCATACTCATCTTCACTTCCACTAGGACAATTAATGGTCAATGTTTGCGTACTTGCTGATTGGCTAGATGAGCTTCGATTCCACTTTATTGTTGTATAATGTGTAAGATCCGAAAAGGTTGTTGTTTGTGCTATTGGCAATGGTTGTCCAGCATAATATCCATAATGATAACCGGTAGTTGCTGTTGCATCTTTTACCTTAAAAACAATATAATAATTTCCATCAATAAGACCTAAACTAATTACCTTATTCGACGTTCCTGCAATCGTTTTAGTTGTTGAATAATATCTGTCAAAATAACTGGTAACTCCCGCCTCATCCGATGAACGATATATTAAATTTATATCATTGTCAAAAATAAATACATTAACATTAGATTCTAACATAAATGTAATATTATTACAGTCCTCATCCGAAACAACACATTGATAATAATGTCCCTGATTTTCATCATATGCAGAATCATTCAGATACCCCTCTCTTAATGCCGAATTATAGTTGCTCTGACCTTTTGGATTCAGTAAGAAACCAGACATTACAAACCCTTCTGATGTTTTTGCATATGTACTAAAAATTTCTGTATTCGATGTCCATTTCTGATCAGAGAAATTATATTCCATCGTGCTTGCACTCCACATATATTTATTTGACACCCTTCTTGTATCTGCATATGCACTTGCTCCATCATTTGTTGCATCCGTAAAGTCACAAGTCACTTCTTCGGTTGCAATTTTCGATTGTAATAATGTTAAATCCGTGTCGTTATCTTCTGTATTGAAATGTACTTTATTGCCATTATCAATACTTGCCGCATTCGCTACTGAGACATTTCCTAACAGCAAACATGCTGCCAATAATATTGTTGCTATTTTTCTCTTTTTCATGAATAATTCCTTATTTTATAGTTTTTTGATTTATATAGATTCATTATTAAAACGCTTTCCCTCCCATAATAATCTTTGTTTTTCTCTTGTTAACTCGCTT
>NZ_QUIU01000056.1:943-3341 GCF_003480225.1 Clostridium sp. AM34-9AC | reverse complement strand
TAACTTACATCCTTTTCCTATCCAAAACCTTTGGTCAAGCCCTCGACCGATTAGTAAATGTCAGCTGAACACATTGCTGTGCTTACACCTCATTCCTATCTACCTCGTAGTCTTCAAGGGGTCTTACTCATTTCTGAGGGATATCTCATCTTGAGGGGGGCTTCACGCTTAGATGCCTTCAGCGTTTATCCCTGCCGGACTTGGCTACTCTGCCATGGCTCTGATAGCCAACAGATACACCAGTGGTCCGTCCATCCCGGTCCTCTCGTACTAAGGACAGCTCCTCTCAAATATCCTCCGCCTGCGCCGGATAGGGACCGAACTGTCTCACGACGTTCTGAACCCAGCTCGCGTACCGCTTTAATGGGCGAACAGCCCAACCCTTGGGACCTGCTACAGCCCCAGGATGCGATGAGCCGACATCGAGGTGCCAAACCACTCCGTCGATGTGAACTCTTGGGAGTGATAAGCCTGTTATCCCCAGGGTAGCTTTTATCCGTTGAGCGATGGCAATCCCACTTTATACCACCGGATCACTAAGTCCTACTTTCGTACCTGTTCCACCCGTCGGTGTCACAGTCAAGCTCCCTTCTGCCTTTGCACTCTTCGAATGGTTTCCAACCATTCTGAGGGAACCTTTGAGCGCCTCCGATACCCTTTCGGAGGCGACCGCCCCAGTCAAACTCCCCGCCAGACATTGTCCCCCACCCAGGTCATGGGTGCAGGTTAGAAATCCAATACTGCAAGGGTGGTATCCCAACAGCGACTCACATAAAACTGGCGTTCTATGCTCAACGTCTCCCACCTATCCTGTACATACAGTATCGAATCCCAGTATCAAGCTGGAGTAAAGCTCCATGGGGTCTTTCCGTCCTGGCGCAGGTAACCAGCATCTTCACTGGTACTTCAATTTCACCGGATGCATTGTCGAGACAGTGCTCAAATCATTACGCCTTTCGTGCGGGTCGGAACTTACCCGACAAGGAATTTCGCTACCTTAGGACCGTTATAGTTACGGCCGCCGTTTACTGGGGCTTAAATTCGAAGCTTCGTTGCCTGACTTCTCCTCTTAACCTTCCAGCACCGGGCAGGCGTCAGCCCATATACCTCACCTTTCGGTTTCGCATAGACCTGTGTTTTTGCTAAACAGTTGCTTGAGCCTATTCTCTGCGGCCCTGCTTTCACAGGGCACCCCTTCTCCCGAAGTTACGGGGTCATTTTGCCGAGTTCCTTAACAATGCTTCTTCCGTCGGCCTTAGGATTCTCTCCTCATCCACCTGTGTCGGTTTACGGTACGGGTATGTGTATCACTATAGCGGCTTTTCTTGGCACATGGCTCACACGCTTCCCTACTTTGGTTCGGTCCACATTACGTCTTCGGATTGTAAGGAAGATTTGCTGTCCTTACTCCTACCCCGCTTGTACCGGTTTTCTCTTTCCCGGCTCATGCTCTCCACATGCGTCCCCACAGTTCTGGGTACACATAGTACAGGAATCTCCACCTGTTATCCATCGACTACGTCTTTCGACCTCGCCTTAGGCCCCGACTTACCCAGAGCAGATCAGCTTTACTCTGGAAACCTTGGATATTCGGCCGGAAGGATTCTCACCTTCCTCTCGCTACTCATTCCGGCATTCTCTCTTCTTAGCACTCCACTGCTCCTTACCGGTACAGCTTCGCTGCGCTAACAATGCTCCTCTACCACTCATACGAAGTATGAGTCCTAAGCTTCGGTGTCGTGTTTCAGCCCCGGACATTTTCGGCGCAGGACCTCTCGACTAGTGAGCTATTACGCACTCTTTGAATGTATGGCTGCTTCTGAGCCAACATCCTAGTTGTCTTCGAAATCCCACATCCTTTTCCACTTAACACGCACTTTGGGACCTTAGCTGTAGGTCTGGGCTCTTTCCCTTTTGACCACCCAACTTATCTCGTGCAGTCTGACTCCCGTGCATCACCTCTATGGCATTCGGAGTTTGATAATCTTCGGTAGACTTTGACGCCCCCTAGGATATTCAGTGCTCTACCTCCACAAGGTTAACACGAGGCTAGCCCTAAAGCTATTTCGAGGAGAACCAGCTATCTCCGGGTTCGATTGGAATTTCTCCCCTACCCACACCTCATCGCCACCCTTTTCAACGGATGTGCGTTCGGCCCTCCATTGCCTTTTACGGCAACTTCAGCCTGGACATGGGTAGATCACCCGGTTTCGGGTCTACGTACACTGACTTAACGCCCTGTTAAGACTTGGTATCCCTTCGGCTCCGCACCTTAAGTGCTTAACCTCGCCAGTAAACGTAACTCGCCGGACCGTTCTACAAAAAGTACGCGGTTGTACTCATATGGTACTTCCACAGTTTGTAAACACAGGGTTTCAGGTTCTCTTTCACTCCCCTC
>NZ_QUIU01000056.1:0-933 GCF_003480225.1 Clostridium sp. AM34-9AC | reverse complement strand
TTTGTAAACACAGGGTTTCAGGTTCTCTTTCACTCCCCTCCCGGGGTCCTTTTCACCTTTCCTTCACAGTACTCTGCTCTATCGGTCACTAAGGAGTATTTAGCCTTACGGGGTGGTCCCCGCTCATTCCCACAAGGTTTCTCGTGTCTCGTGGTACTCTGGATCCTGCTCTGCTTCTTTCCGTTTCGCCTACGGGGCTCTCACCCTCTCTGGCCGGTCTTTCCAGAACCGTTCCGCTACAGTCAGAAGTCATAAATGCAGTCCGAACCCCGGAGTGCACGCACTCCGGTTTGGGCTCTTTCCATTTCGCTCGCCGCTACTTTGAAAATCGAGTTTTCTTTCTCTTCCTCCGGCTACTTAGATGTTTCAGTTCACCGGGTTCCCTCCGTACACCTATGGATTCAGTGTACGGTGACTGAGGTATGCTCAGCCGGGTTTCCCCATTCAGAAATCTACGGATCAATGGATATGTGCTCCTCCCCGTAGCTTATCGCAGCTTATCACGTCTTTCATCGGCTCTTAGTGCCAAGGCATCCACCCTGCGCTCTTTTTAGCTTGACCTAATAACTGAGCAAGCGGTTTCGAATAAAGCAAAGTCCGTTGCAAGCTCGCTTGCATAAGGGCTTTTGATTTATTCGGAAATCATTTGCGAAGCAAAGGACATGAGTAAGACGAAGTCTTACGAATGACCGCTTGCGCGATTCCCGCCAATCCGTTCTTCACATCTAGCGTGATGTTACTTTAGGTTTTGTTTCGTTTTGCTTGTTTGATCTTACATCTCTGCAAGATCCCTCGGATGTCTTGTTATATCGTTTTGCAAACTTGATATAATAGATTTTAATTTCAATATTCGGTTTTCAAGGAACAAATTTCAACAAGTAAAACTTGTTGAGTGGAGATAAAGGGATTCGAACCCTTGACCCCCTGCTTGCA
>NZ_QUIU01000055.1:0-3589 GCF_003480225.1 Clostridium sp. AM34-9AC | reverse complement strand
AAAATTTACAGTGTTCAGATGCCACAGGCTGTTATTCTGGATCTGGATTCCACTCTTCTTGATGCATACGGCAGACAGCAACCGGATTTTGTTTCTTTGTATCCATATCTGTCCTCCTTTTGTTAGTTTTAACTAATCATATCTCATAAAAAAACCGACAATTTATGATTCCTGTGTTCACAAATTATCGGTTGATAATCGATGCATCTGACCGCTTTTTCCTAGAAATACTCTTTCCAGCCGTTATAATAAAAGGAACGCAGCTCCCTGATATATCCTTCTGCTGCCTCTCTCGGCATATCATGAACTACTACTTCAAACAATCCCGCATAAAAGCCACTGCAGACCACATGGATAAATTCGCCATTGATTCGTCCCGTCCTGTAAGACTCACTTCCGAGATTTACCAAAAATCTTCTGGTAGCCTCTGCATCAATTTTTACCAGACCTTCCAAAAATCCCTGATAATATCCAGGTGGTGAACATTTCACTACTAATTTAAACTCGTCAAAACAGTCATAAAGAATTTCAATTTATAATTTCATATTTCTCAACCATTTTCAGAACTTCCGCCATAAAATCGTCTTTTCCATGGGTAAGGTATGCAAAACTAATTTTGTATACCCCCTCCTTTGTATAAATCCGCAGCTTTTTCCAGGTTCTTTTCCCCTGCTTTACTGCTGTAACTGCTTCGATTCTCTGTATGTTCCGCCAGTATAACTCCGTTTCCTTTCGTATAGGATGTTTTATCATCATTTTTTCTTCCGAATACCGTACTCTTGTATTACACATGATAAACAGAAAAATCAAACATGCCACACCGTAAATCGGCGCAAACAACAGGGAAAACCATTCCGAAGGCTCACTCTGTGAAAAACCCCGCAATGGATTTTCCTCCCCCGAAAGCAACAGCATTGCCAGATATTCCAGCAGGATTAAAATTCCCAATCCTGCCAGAATATAGTACTCCGTCCCGTATCGCAGAATCCGCTTCTGCGGACTTTCGTAGACCTGAGAGCGGTAATACACGGCAACCGTTTCAGGGCATTTCTTCCTGAGTACGTCACAGAATAGCTCATAATTCAACATGCCGATACCCACTGTGAGAATTTTTGTTCCATCCGAAAGATATAAATTAACCATATTATCAAAGCTACCGTCTATTTTCCGGATTTCCTGCCATCTGACTGTCCGGGGCTTCTGAAAGGCTTTTTCTATCTGTATTGTATCTCCATTAAAATAAATACATTCCCTCGCCATGATATTTCCCGCAAATATGGTAACTATTAAAAGCAGAATTGCCATTGCCACACACAGGCTCCACATCCCCCTCGCCTCCCCGGGGGCTCCGTCCATTATGTAAAGGATGCTGAAAATTCCCACAAAAACAACTGCCAGCACTCCCAGCGCATATACGACATACCTTTTCCCCGGCGGCTGACATAATATTGCCATTCCCTCCGGGATTTTATTTATCTGCCGCCGGTTTCTGCCCGTTATCAGATAAATGATACCGACGGTCAGAACCAGTATAAGCGTAAACAACAGTTTCTCCATCTTCCCTTTACCCCCTGTATTTCGCAATAACGGAAACAACCTTGTCCATTTCCAGCGGCTTCGACAAGTGCTCATTCATACCCGCCATGCGGCACCTCTGAGCATCCTCTGCAAAGGCATTTCAGAAGCGTCAGAAGCTTTCCCCCTGCATCCCTGACAAAAGGTTCGCGGTGGAAAGTCGGATTATGATGCGCGCAACATTCAGCGTTTCCACAGGCAGCCCGGAAAAAAATGCGGCAACTAACGGCGCACTTTCTTCCTCCTGATGCCTGCCATCGGTAATACACCTCTAATATTGATATTTTTTCAAAAGTTGCTCTCTTTTGAATAATACTGATATTTTCACCAAACTTCACAATATCAGACATTTGGAATCTGTTGAACGAAGCTGACTGAAAGTATTCAGATTGATAGCAACGAAAATATAGTCATTTTTCAGACATTATTTCAATATCTGATAACTCATCATGAAAAGAATAACCAACATACACATAAATACTTTAACCAGTTTCTGGTATGTCGTTTTCGCCGGATTTATGACCGGGTTCCATGTTTCCTCTGTTCCCGGCATATTGTTTATATTGCTCCGATTTCCTCCGGTTTCCTTCTGAGCACAGAGCCGGTTTGACGCATAAGTAAGCATTTCCTTTGCCGCCTCTGCCTCCTGCTCCGACACCTCAAGCGTCCTGCCATCTGCAAAGGTGATCCTTTTCCATCTTCCATTCTTATTTTTCGAGTAAGTCCATCCGCTGATGTCTGTGAGAAGCGGAAGATAGTACACACCGGCTGCGTCCTGTTCATCAATGATAAAATGATAAGTGACCGTGAACAATCTGTTCCTGAAAACCGGCTGCATAAGAAAATATTCCGTACAGAAAAGCTCTCTGATTTGCTTACGTTGTCCCCAGGCATCAAAGCAGGAAAGTGTCCGCATGATTGGATGAATGACAATAAGAACGACAAACACTGCTCCTGTCAGCAGCAAAAAGGCTGCGTATAGCATAATCGATGCATTATCGCTGAAAGGCGACGCCGCTTCCCTGAGCATCACTCCGCAAAGGGGAATCACCAGCGCGGCTTCCATCAGAAAGGTACCCCGAAAAACGGCATTCTGGCAAAACAGATAATAAAAGCCGACAAAGGTAACAGCATTTTTTCCACTGCGGTAGCGAAGCGGAATCCGCATAAGCAAAAGCTCAGACAAAAGACCGACAAGCAGCACCACTTCCTTACACACAAGTATATAAGTCCCATACATCCATATGTATAACCCTATTCCGTGGGAGGAGCCATAAAGAGCCAGCAAATCTCCGTCCTTTGCATTTTCCAGAACACTATGCAGGATATTTTCCCCGAAAATCAGGTGATAGCCTATACCACACACCAGTATAATCCATGCAATATAATCCGGAATACTGGACAGCGCCCAGCGTTTGCAGCTGCCATGCTCGTGCTTCCGCTGACGCCAGAACCCGATTCCCCATAGAACCGGATAAAGAAACACAACAAGAAGCAGCGCAAGGTTCGTTTCCGGCAACATTGTCGTTATAAGCAGACTCAGACATTTTGCCCGTGAAGTTTCTCTCAGAAGATTCGGCACATGTGTGAAAAACGATGCCACCGCCACCAAAAGTATCGCAAAGATTCCCGGTATCGCCATCAGACTGACTGTTTCCGCTTTTGACTTACGTTTCACCAGATGGTACAGGTCAGCAAGATACAGACCTGCATTCAGATAAAGAAGTAGCATCGTAAGCCAAAAGCCCGGTAAATAATCAGAACCCGCCTTATACAATCCAAAGAAATCCCAGAGTGCTTCTATCATTTTTCCTTCTTCTTTCCATTACGCTTTTATAACTATTTATTCTTCCATTAAACTTCCATCTACTAACTTTTCACAGTTTATTCTGCAATGGGAATGGGTTTTCGGTCTCCATCCCGACCTTATGAACATTTCTTTTTATATAAATAATCCTATATTATTCACGGCACAGCCGTGAAAGTGGCTGAAAGCCACATAGTTACTGTATTT
>NZ_QUIU01000054.1:3304-3615 GCF_003480225.1 Clostridium sp. AM34-9AC | reverse complement strand
TCCATGAAAAAGAAATCTGCCCGGATAAAGGAATTGCAGGAATTGATACGGGAGGGCGAGAATTACCAGCGGCTAAAACCTGTTCATACGGAATTGAACAATATCAAGTTTAAGAAACAGAGGGAGAAATTTGAAACATCCCACGATGCGGAGTTACGGCTGTTTTATGCCGCCCGCCGTATTTTGAAAGAAAAACTGGACGGAAAACCCATTGCCCTGAAAGCATGGAAACAGGAATACGCACAGTTAAAAACAGAGTATGCCGAACTGTCTCCGCAGCACAAGCCACTCCGGGAGGAAGTCATACGGCT
>NZ_QUIU01000054.1:0-3294 GCF_003480225.1 Clostridium sp. AM34-9AC | reverse complement strand
CGCAGCACAAGCCACTCCGGGAGGAAGTCATACGGCTGCGGCAGGTGCAGAACGCCGTAGATACCGCACTGCGCCGGAGGGAGCAGCCACAGGAAGTACAGAGAAAGAAACATGAGATGGAGCTATGATATAATCGGCAGCTTTACCGCTACCAGTATTTTTATGGAGGGAGCATTTGAATGTATTTGAAGCGGTGAAACAGTCTGTTACCACTCGGCAGGCTGCTTCATTCTATGGAATCCGGGTGGGGAGAAACGGCATGGTCTGCTGTCCATTCCACAATGACCGCACGCCCAGCATGAAAGTGGACAGCCGCTTTTATTGCTTCGGCTGCAGGGCTTCCGGGGATGTGATCGACTTTGCCGCTTTGCTGCATGGATTGGAGAAGCGGGAAGCTGCGGTCAGGCTTGCGGAGGACTTCGGCGTTTCCTATGAGAAATCCGGCAATGCGCCACCAGATAGGAAACGTAACAACAGGTCACAGCCCCGACAAAAATCAGCGGAGCAGAGATTTCAGGAAACGGAACGGTATTGTTTCCGGGTGCTATGCGATTATCTGCGCCTGCTGGAGCATTGGAAAACAGCACACGCCCCACAGCCGCAGGATGCCATCTGGCATCCTCTTTTTGTGGAAGCGTTGCAGAGGATAAGCTACACAGAATACCTTTTGGATATTTTGTTATACGGAGAAATAGAAGAAAAAGCGGCATTGATCGCCGCACAGGGAAAGGAGGTGCTGCGGCTTGAACAGCGAATTTCAGAGCTTGCCGCCGGAAACGCAGGAAGCGGTCAAAAGGACGATGGACACAATGGAACCGGCGCAGACACCGGCAGAAATCCGGGAAACATTAGAGGGGACGCAGAAAGGCGGCGTGAAGAACAGCATCCGAAACTGCCTGACGGTGTTCCAGCGTGACCCGCTGTTTCGTGGGGCGCTGCGCCTGAACCTTTTGACGGAGCAGATTGACATTGTGAAGCCGCTGGGCTGGGAGCGCACCAGTACCACGCTGACCGACATGGACATGAACTACCTGCTTTTGTATCTGGAAGAAAATTACGGGCTTACCAGCGAGAAAAAGGTGCAGAGCGCCATCAAGATTGTTGCCAATGAAAACCGCTACCATCCAGTCAGGGATTACCTGAACAGCCTGCAATGGGACGGCACAGAGCGCATCCGTTACGCCCTGCATCACTTTCTGGGAGCCGATACGGACGAATACACCTATGAAGCCTTGAAACTGTTCCTGATGGGAGCCATCCGGCGGGTATTCAGACCGGGGAGCAAGTTTGAGGTCATGCTCTGTCTGGTTGGTGGTCAGGGAGCCGGGAAATCTACCTTTTTCCGGCTGCTGGCAGGCAGGGACGAATGGTTTTCAGACGATTTGAAAAAGCTGGACGATGAAAATGTGTACCGCAAGCTGCAAGGGCATTGGATTATCGAGATGTCGGAGATGATTGCCACAGCCAACGCCAAGAGTATTGAGGAAATCAAGTCATTCTTAAGCCGCCAGAAAGAAACCTACAAAGTGCCGTATGAGACACATCCGGCAGACCGGCTGCGGCAATGTGTATTTGGAGGGACGACCAACCGGCAGGACTTTTTGCCCCGTGACCGCACCGGCAACCGGCGCTTTCTCCCCGTGACGGTGTACCCGGAACGGGCGGAGGTTCACATACTGGACGATGAAGCGGCGGCGAGGGCGTATATCGAACAGATGTGGGCGGAAGCCATGACGGTTTATCGCAGTGGGAAGTATAAGCTGTCATTCAGCATGGAAATGAACCGATACCTGAACGCCCACCAGCAGGACTTTATGCAGGAAGACACACAGGCCGGCATGATCTACGCCTATTTGGAGGACTACACCGGCGACAGGGTATGTTCCAAGCAGCTTTATGAGGAAGCGCTGGGGAACTTAAATTCCCCGGCAGACTGGGAGACACGGGCAATCTGCGAGATTATGAATACCGGCATTGCGGGCGGCATCATACAGGGCTGGGTAGCCTACAAAAGCCCGAAGCGGTATAAGAAATACGGTTCTCAAAAAGGCTGGGAGCGTGTCAACCAAGCTCCGCCGGAGGGGGACGGTTTTCAGGAAATCACGGAAGAAGAAGCCCGGCAAATGGAACTTCCATTCTGAAAAGCCACCGGTTGACAGTTTGGTTGACGCTTTGGTTGACAGCCGGTTGACGGAGAAAAGTCTGATATTTGGGGCATTTCTCTCCTTTGTCAACCATGTCAACCAAGAAATCAAAGAAAAAGTAAAAAGTAATAATAGAGCGCCTATGGATTGTTTTCAAAGTCTTTTCTGCCGGTTGACACGGTTTGGTTGACACGGAGACAGTCTGCGGCTGTACACCTGTCTGACATTCCCTTGTCGGGCATATTTCATTTATGGAGGTAACTGCCTATGGCAAAAAGCAAAAACGAGAGCAATAACAAAAACAGCGGCACCCTGCTTACCGAAAAAGACGGCACCCAGTATTTTGTCATGGGGAAAGTCCGTATCAAGGTATCGGAGCATTTCGCACAGGATGGGAAGCCGCTTGACAGCCTGCTGGAAGATGTGATCCAGCACGCTGCCGCCGCTTCCTGAAAAAATACGGAATAACGACTGTCAATCAGCCCACGCTTATGATATACTTGTACCAGCGAGTATTGTATAAGCGTGGGTTGTTTCTTTTAGAAGGAGGATTTTTAACCGTGAAACAACCATACAATACAACGATTTATAACACTGCACTATATTTGAGATTGAGCCGTGACGATGAATTACAGGGGGAAAGCGGCAGTATCCAGACCCAGCGCATGATGCTTAGACAGTATGCCGCAGAGCATGGGCTGACCGTTGTAGACGAGTACATTGACGACGGATGGAGTGGGACAAATTTCGAGCGTCCAAGTTTCCAAAGGATGATTGATGACATCGAAGACGGGAAAATCAACTGCGTTGTCACAAAGGACTTATCCCGTCTGGGAAGAAACTATATCCTGACCGGTCAGTACACGGAAATCTATTTCCCCAGCAAGGGAGTACGCTACATTGCCATCAATGACAATGTGGACACCATCAACGGAGAAAGCGAGCTTGCACCGTTCTTAAACATCCTGAATGAAATGCACGCCCGACAGACCAGCAAAAAGGTCAAGGCTGCCATGCACACAAGATTTGCCAATGGCGCACACTATGGAGCCTATGCACCGCTGGGCTATGTAAAAGACCCGGACAAAAAAGGTCATCTTCTGATCGACCCGGAAACACGCTGGATTGTAGAGAAGATTTTTGACCTTGC
>NZ_QUIU01000053.1:0-4487 GCF_003480225.1 Clostridium sp. AM34-9AC | reverse complement strand
TTTTTGCAAACCGGTTATTTGTTACTTAACAGGAATGCTCCCTCTATTGTTTATTTTTTAATTTAAAAATTTCGAATCATATATTTTATCTAAAAAACTATATTACTATACTTGACACACTTCCCTATATTTTTTCAAAAATATTATATTTCTAAAGTACAGAATACCATTGCCTGTTTGTACTATCAGCTTCATATTGATATGTGATCAACTGATTCATGTCCTTTAAACCACTCTTTCCATATAAAATGCTTAAAGTCATATCCGGCACATTGTTCCATCCTTTAGTTGACATAGTTGAAACCAGGTCATGTATCCAATTCTTCATTTGCTGCTTGAACTCTTTCGGAACTTTTCCAGAATCTTCAACAGCCTTATCCACTAAGTCTAATATATTCTCTCCTGACTCCGTATAATATGTCCCGTTTTTTTCCTCAAGTTTATCTAATTCATATCCTGTATAACTATAAACCTGATGATATGCTTCGTATTTCATCTTTGATTCCTCTGTTACTTGAGAACTCTCACAGCCATCTTGTGTTGAGCAATAATAGATATGCTTATAGAGATTTTTCCCATTATTACCTACATTTAAAGCATTCTGCATCAACACCTTTGTTTCTTCATCCACACCATCTACCGTTATCTCGTAACTGTATGGATCGACAGTAAAAGTACACTCTTCCTTAATAGAAGATGTATCTACACCAGCCTGCTTTAAAATATTTGAAATCTGTGAATTTACCAATGCTCTTTCAAATTGGATTTTATCCGAATCTACACTGTCGCCGTCTACTTCAATTCCCCTGAACAAAGAATCCTGATAATTTACACCATTTATTTTTCCTGTCCGGCACATCTGCATCTCATAATTATATGCAATCCTACGTTCTGTATCAGTCAAATTAGTCTCGTAATACTCTGAACTCTTATCAAAATACTTGGAATGAATATAATTTTCAGGGTTAGAATGTGTTTTTGCTTCTGCGGCAAGCTTAGAATACTTTTCCGTTAATGCCGCCCTAAATGCTTTACCTGTACTCATATATTCACTTGTTTTCGCATTAATCTGTGTTCCTGCATTCTCAATGAGCTCTTGATTCGTTTTTTTTGCTGAAGCTATATAGGACTTTAAGTCAATGCTGCTGTCAATACTTGTGTTATGTGTTCTTCCACTTGTACTTTTTGTCAGTTTTTCCTTTCCCGATGCACTTATCGTTAAAGTATCTCTTGTGCCTCTACAACCAGTGTTTTGACTGCTTGCCGCTTTTTGTTGTTGACCAAACAGAACATTAAGCAACGACTGATTAGCATTAATTCGGCTGTTAAAAAATATATTCATAATATCACCAACCTTCTTATTATATATCGGATTATCCTAACCTTGTTTGTAATCTTTTCTTTCTTCAAAATTATAGAAATTGATACTATGCATATGTATCAAAACCTACCTTATTTTTAGTTGTCGCTTCTATAGCAATCATATTTTCTGTTTTTTTATCTTCTTTTTCTTTATCCTCTTTCATTCTCTCCAGCCATTTGTCAATTTCTGAATCCGTACCAGTCTCTCCAAAAATGCCACAGGTTGTCATTTCGGTTCCATTATTCGTAAACTTAAACTCCACTGATATCAGTTTACTACCATGACTTATTGCCGCCTTCTGTGCATTTCGTATAACATCTGGCATAATTGCTAAATTTTCCTCAAGCCATTTCGCAGTTTTTTCATCTCCACATGCCTTTCTCATTACACTTCCGTCAATCAATACAGAAGCATTTTTGCATGTAATTAAAAAAATTACAAATCTTATGCAAACATACAATATCTACCTAAATTATCAACTTTATATGCATTATTTTCCTGAGTGGTGCCATAATTATCGCCATAATATATCTTTATTCCTTTCAAAATTTTTGTCCATGCACTTATGTCTGCACAATCATTTTCTGCCGCCAAACATTTTCTGGCAGTAGCATAACAGGAACCCGGCATATCAATTTCCCATGCTTTGCTGGAATCACCATCATACGGAATATATGTAACTCCATTAGGAGTCAAAAATGTAAAACCATCTTTTTCGCGTTTCAGATTTCCTGATATCTCAAGTAAAGCATATAATCCTGCCGTAGACCGCTGTGAACTTACCGGATATTTTTGAAATTCATCAGCTAATTTATTCAGCGTCTCTATATCTTTATCGGATGTTATGATTACCGAAACTCCTTGTGCCTCATTTCCCTTTATCGACAAATAATTTAACCCTGTCTTTGGATCACGTTTTACTACCAATCCCCCCTGTAGCGGTATCTCCTTTATATCAATATTTCTTTGGTCAGACAAATCATTCAAAAGATTTTTCAGTTCACTTGTCATGGTTACATTATACGAAAATGGCTGATCCATATTAATCAGGAACTCCATTCCTGTTTTCTCATCTCTTTGAATTGCTAATTGATCTTCTCTTATATAAAAATCTTTTCCTGTCTGCTTATCTACAATCTCATATGCTGCTACTCCATTCACATATGTAGCATCTTCAATTTTATATCTTTCTGTCTCTATTGGTAATTCAATATCTTGAGAGATACTATTTTGTGTATAAATTCCAAAGTTACTATAATCTGTACTGTTTACATAGGAATCCCTTGTGCTAATCTTATTACTTATACACTCTTGGGCTTTATTCATTGTATCAGAAAAATTTCCTACTGCATTTCTATTATTTTTACTGCATAACATACTTTGTTGTAAGTAACCATTCTCTATTCTCATGATTCTCCCTCCCAATCACTTGGGTATTATTGAATACTCCATTATAAACTTTAATCTTTTATCTGAAATGTACCGTCTGCTATAACAAACTGTACATTTAACTCAGACATAATATCTTTGTGCTGTGTCCGGTTATATGCTAAAATTTCCCGGATATCACTTGTGTAATCCTGATAGGTCAGATTCCCACCCGGATGATTCAACAGATCATCCAGTGTTTTCGGCAGACCATGTATCGCTGTATTTTCCACGGAGAGGTCTCCAAGCGATACGCTGCCGCCAGATGCCTTATATAAAAATTTTCCCACATCCACCGCAGCTTGCAACAGATATTTTTCTTTATCTGACAACTCCTGTATTTTTGAATCCGTGCAAAAATAAATATCCATCAGCTCATCCGAATACTTTGACAGAACATTCTCTATCTTCTGTTTCATTGCATGATCCTGAATACCGTCCACACTTACCTGACCATCCGCCCCAATTTTTATGGAAAACGTGGAATCTGAAATATCAATTCCCGCTTCCTGCAGATCAGCAGATATCCTATCTTTTACTGTGGTATTCATTTTTGCACTTGCATTCGCACGATCCAGCTCTGCTGCAGTACAAAAGATATTTAAAAGAGCATTTTCCTGTTCCGTCAGTTCTCCTCCTGCTGCTTTTTTTTCCAGTAAATTATGAATCTGCTCATCATCCGGCACTGCCCCACCCTGCATAACATCTTCTGCCTGTTTCTGATGCAGTTTCTCCATCTGCTCTGTATAATAGGCTTTGTACTTCTGCCGGATTTCCTTAATTGCACGCGTTTCCTCAGTATCGGTTAAGCCTTCCTGCATCTGCTTCCTGACTGTCCCTTCATACTTCTGAACCTCTGCCATTTCCTGATAAGCTCCATGGCTTTTATCCGCCTGCGTTGTCTGGAAGGAAAGATGATATCCGGCATCCGGGTTTACCGTCGAACCGTTCTTTGCCTGTACCTTCACGGTATAACCTCTGTTGTCCGAATTCCAGTTCGGTATGGTAATACTAAGACCACCATTTCCATTCTCTTTCCCAATGCCGACCTGATTGCCTTCCTCATCATACAAAACCATCTCATAATCACAGCCTTCCGGTATATGATCTAAAATGATCGTAATATCCTTATTATAGGTATCCTTCGCGAAACTTAATGCCCGGTACTCTGTAATATTGAATTCGTAATAGTCCACATCCTCCGTATCCGATAAACTTCCCTTTAAATATCCGTCCGGCTTATTGATAAGTGCCGTCAGATCCAGTGTTCTTCCAAACACATCCTGATCCGTATATTTATTTGTTTTCCAGAAATAATCATTGGAAACTTTACTATTTTCTACTGCAATATTTTTATCAGTGGGTAAACCTTTTTTCTTAAAATCATATCCCACAAGCTGCGCATGCATCTCTACTGTGCGGGTTATTACCATCTGTTCATTCTCCTTGTGTATAATTACTTTTCATAATCATAATACTTTCCTGAAACTATACGCATACATATCCGAATACATGTTATCATGCGGTTGTGGCGTCAGCCTTCTATCCAATGCCGCCATATCCACCGTAAAACCACTGTCTGCCACAGAGAAAGCGCCATTGCTGAATTGAAACTCCGAAGTAAAGTCTGGAATCCCCAGATCACCGCTTGTCCGGTTATGTCCTATAATATTTATCAATGCATCCTTTATCCGCT
>NZ_QUIU01000052.1:1614-4837 GCF_003480225.1 Clostridium sp. AM34-9AC | reverse complement strand
CTCATTATATTCATGGTGCACTTCAAAGCCATCCGGGAATTAATCTAATAAAAATTCATTAACAATACATCATCGTTAAATAAACACTGTAGAAGACAATAGCACTTGTCAGAAATATCGTATCCGTCATTCCTCATCTCTTGTGTTATTTTTCCATTTTCCCGGGGCTTAGTGGTTTATATCCATCGTCTTTTTCGACTTGCTTAAACCCACGGTTCCCATCCTTTTATAAATTCTTCCAAAGATGGTGCAATTTTTCTCATTTTTCCTTTTTCGTCATCTACAAATTTAACAATTCCTGTCTTTATTTCTACCACTACAGAATAGTTCACTTTCGACTCCACTCCAATCACAAAATGTGTTACCTTGCCATTCAGATCGGTATATGCCTCCATTATTTGTTTTAAACTTCTATACCCATCTCTAGGATCCACACCACTTATTGCAATTCTACTTTTTTTATAATTTATATTAAACCCCAAAAAATGATAGGTGCTAAAGTATTCAATTATATCTCGGTTGCTTTCAATTCCATATGTCTCTAATAGCTTTATAAAAGTTTCCTCTTTTCCATATGCCAATGGCCTCCATTTACACCATCCAGCATTATCTGCTTCTCCCACATAAACTGCCTGATCTACATCTTTTCTCCTGGGACGTTTAGGTAATCCATCCTCTGTTTTTTGGTATGCTGCTAAAAATTTTTCAAAAAAGTTATCCAACTCATTTTTTACTGACATTGTTTTATCTCCATTCTTATCCATTTTTTTGTTCGTATTGTCATAGACTTGATATTTTGAAGCATCTTCGAGAATACATCTCCATCTATCCCGCCCCAGATGCCATATTGTTTTTCTATATTATGAATTCCACCACTCCCCGGATGCAATCCTACAGGAATTGGCATAGCCTGACCACTACCTCCTATATGATGATGTATCAATTGTTGAAAAAAGGAAAAATCCTTGCCCTTGTAGAACGCCTTGCGAATTACAAGGTCTCAGTCTGCCTTTTTATCCATAACTTCAATGTCCCGTTTGATAACAACCAGGCAGAACGTGATCTTCGGATGATAAAGGTCAAGACCAAAGTATCCGGATGCCTCCGAACAGAGGAAGGTGCCAGAGATTATCTGAAAATCATGTCCTACGTTGGCACGGCACACAAGCAGGGACATAATGCTTACCAAGCAATCAAAAATGCAATCTCAGGTCACCCTGATTTCATCTTTGAGTAAATCTGGTTCTGAATAGTTACGTTTTGGTTTAGGTATTATGAAAAAATTTCATCCCCTTACACCCCTTGTGCGTGCCATTGTAACATGGACGTTTTAGAAGCGTTAATGAAATATTACATTTTTGTTACATTTTGTTTTGGATGCTCTTATGCGCACACTGAGGACTACTTTTGCTCTATAGTCATTGAACTACTCCATGGCCAAATCATGGTTAATTTTTAGATGGATCGTGTTCTTGTGTGGTGACATAAATAAACATTATATTGTACACATCACCTAACAATTAATTTCGAGAATACTTTTGAATTATTTTATTTAATCCCTCATCGTCAAATGATTTTATCTGTTCTTTCAGAGTTGACTCCCCCTCTATTTTGTCCAAATCCAATCCATGTTGTAACATCATTTCAAAGATTATATTATTATTTTCATTTATACTACCTAACGCACTTAATATAGGCGAAAAACCTCTTTTATCACTAATATTTGCGTCTGCACCTAAATCTAGCAAAATAGAAATCGCCTCGACAGAATGCACTTGACACGCCATATGGAGATACGATGTCCCTTGGGAATCTTGAAAATTTGGATTTGAAACTTTTTTAAGTCCTTTAAAACTTCTTCCTTTTTTTCTATCCCTACATTAAGATGAGCTAATCGATAAAACATTTCATCTCTGTTAAATCTGTCTGTCATTTTCATTTTCTCCTTCATAGTTATTAATGTGGATCTTCGTATATATGACTTCTATTACTAGTAATATCCTGCCATCTATAAAAATCTGGATTGTTCATAAATTCATTAAATTGTGATTGAGTCATTCCCTGTGATTCTGCCCAATTTCTCCAATACCAATATTCATTACCTGTAGTATGTCCCAATTCGACATTGCTAGGATTGACCATTTCCTACTTATTTCGTCATATATCTGACCTGTCTTATAATTAACTTTAGTATTTGAATTTACTGCATCAATAGTACTTTGTCTAATATATGATCTATGCAAATAATGCTCTGAATTATTTGCTATTCCTACCTCTGTATTTGATGCAAACTGTCCATTCGGTCTGTGCCATCTGCCATTTGCATCCTGATAAAATCCAGAAGGTGTACCACTCCACAGCACCAGAAACAGCACCTTTATGGTCTCCTATTGTTCCTGTCCGTGTTGTAGCAGTTGCTATTCCCTCATCGATACAGCTTTTGGCACATCCAAGTCCTACCGCCGCCAGTATCTGACTAAACAGGTAGACCGCCTTATTAAAATGCGTCTTGTCATCGTCTGCCCATACTGCATCCCATGCATCTAATGCAGGTCCCATTTGATCTTGAAACAGAATGCCCGGATCATTTGTAACAGCAAACATTCCGCTGTATATACGACCTGTTATTAGCTCCGGATGTGTTATCGGATCCACAATATCAAACCCGAATTGTGCTACTCCTACGTAAAAGTTTTGGCTATTCTGTCTCCGGTTACGGATTGCTTCACCATACGGATCACTGCTTCCCTGATAAGCATAACGCAACGGAGACACCACAATATTATAGATACCACTAATTCCTATGTCTGATTCCAGTTCCATGATAGCTTTCATAAAACCAGAATCATAATCGCGTTGCATGCCATTTAACATTTCCTGCTCTCTGGCATTATGCTCCGCTTCCATTCTCTGAGCTTCTATAATGGTATATTTCTCTAGTAATCGGTATATATCTCCGTAAGTTTGCGCCTGTTCAAATTCCTCAAGAGGTATATTGATTTCTACGCTGTTTCCGCTCGGATCCGCATAATTCAGATAGCTGCTCACGCAGTAATTATACCTGTTAAGCGTCAGCGGTTCTGTCTGGCTGCCGAGGTAGCTGTCTTCGGTGAGGAAGGTCGCTGTTACCACACAGTAGTACCTTGCCCTCAGATACTGGCTCTGGATATTCGGATTGTAGGACTCTCCGTTGTAGGTGTATTCGTTCTCATACTGCGGAGCC
>NZ_QUIU01000052.1:0-1604 GCF_003480225.1 Clostridium sp. AM34-9AC | reverse complement strand
ATCTCTCCGGTGACACTGTAACGGTAGGACTGGTAGACCTGTCCCTCTTCATTGGTGATGCCGGAAACACTTCCTCTGGCATCGTAGAGGTAGTAGCCGGTGCTGCCATCGAACCGGTCAAGGGAGATCCGGTCGAATCCGCCGTTTATCTCCGCTCCGTAGATATAAGAGGTATCCGTCTTACCATTGATGTTCTGCTCGACCAGTACCTCTGCATGCTCACGGTTGACGTCGTTTAAGTACTCGATCAGCTCATAGTTCTTTTCCTTACCGGTGGTCTTGATCCGGGTGATCAGATCTGTCTCTGTCGCGCTGACCTCCTCCTGTACCGGGAAGAGAATGCCGCACTGGTTCTGGCTGTTGTTTTCCTCCGCATTGGCTGCATTGCCGTATCTGTGCCACTTCACAACCGTTCCGCAGATTCACATATCCACGGGTTATCATGACTCTGCGGATACCAACAATATCTTTAAGCGTGAAACATATCCCTATACAATGAAGAATAGTATCCATCATATGTTCAACCTAGTTTATAAATATGTGTTCAAGATTCTCGATACATATTATATATGATCACCGCATCTACTTTAATTACTTTGTTACCAACTTATATATTGCCTTCTTTATATTCCTTTATAGTCATCTTAGATGAAAATCCCACCAAGCCCTTCTTTTCAGTTAATGCTAATAGCGTATCTAATGCATCATTATTTTTCGCATGCAATAATGCACATGCTGTGTAATACCTCACATAATCATTCTCATGATGCAATAACTTTAAAAAAATAGGATTACAAATCTCACCATGTTCGTTTAACCATTTTATTTTCTTTTGAATCACTCTGTAAAACTTATTAGCTTGATTTGAATTTCCATTTTCTTGTGCAATCCCATTGTTTATCGATGCATCAACAAATTCTAAAATTATAGCATTTATATCACTCATAAAACCTCCTAACACTTTACTCAAACGTCCTAAAAATCCACCCCTTTGAAGATGGTATAACATCGCCATATTCTTTTAGCAAATTCATTCCAAAATCAAACTGCGTTTTGAAGTCTTGTCCTGCCAACCATTGCCGTACAGTTTTTCCACCTGTAAAAAACTGTTTTGAAGAATAATATCCACTAATTTTTGCATGGATACTCCCTTTCCCATGCGGAATCGCAATAACATTATTAATATTATTTACTTGTTCTGAGCTAAATCCTGATCCTGTAATTTGTGATTGTTCGACAATATGGTGCCATACTTTTCCATCTCCCGGTGAATCTAAATGAGTTTTCAAATCTTTAAAACTACTGAATCCCTTATCAGGTACAATGTCCCTACCACTCCCATCAACACTTTCACTAATTTTCCCCTTCGGAGGACAAGCTTTACCTGTTGACGTACTTGCATACCCACTCGGATCATCATACACCACTGGGTTATTCCCGCAGTACGCATACAGATTCAGTCCATCTCCCTGATAGACGTCTTCCTGCATGAACCGCCCGGCAACCGGATTATAGTACCTCGCCCGTAAATAATACTGTCCCGTTACATCATCATACTGTTGTCCCGTATAACGGATGCGGTTATTCAGCTGTTCTGTGGTCTC
>NZ_QUIU01000051.1:0-5051 GCF_003480225.1 Clostridium sp. AM34-9AC | reverse complement strand
ACCTTACATCGAGACATGTGTATCGCATGCTCCGGGAGTTCATGGATTTTGCCAATGTATTTAACTAACTTTCCATTTTATGCAGAGATGATTAACCTAATACACCAAAAGTGTTGGGTATCTTTTCTAATTGTCATTTGTCCGGCTGGTCCGAATGTCTATTGCTGTGTTCCCGTAGATGAAAAGCATTGGCGGCCTGCCGACGGCGTTGTTCTTCCAGTGCGGCATAGTGTTTTCTTGTGGTATTTACATCTTTATGACCCAGAACATCTGCTACCAGATAGATATCCCTGGTTTCTTTATAGAGTTCGGTACCGTAGGTACTGCGTAGTTTATGGGGCGTGATTTTCTTTAAGGTGGTTACCCGGGAGGCATATTTTTTTACCAGATTCTCTACGGAGCGGACGGCCATCCGGCGACTCTGCAGGGACAGGAACAGAGCATTCTCATGTCCTTCGGCTGGAATGATATGTTCCCTTTGCTCCAGATAGTCGAGCAGAGCGGTTTCTACTTCATCGCCGAAGTAGACGATTGCTTCATAACCACCTTTTCTCCGGATCTTGATGCCGCCGTTATTGAAATCCACGTCGTTAATATCCAGACCTACACATTCCGATACACGGATGCCGGTTCCCAACAGAAGCGTCAGGAGGGCAACATCCCGGAGCTTTGTTTTCTTGTGGTATTCCAGTTCCTTTTTGGTCAGCTTGGTGCCGTCCTCCACCTGATCTAACAGAATAGCCACCTCATTGGGTTCCAGACGGATGATCTCTTTTTCATGACGCTTCGGCAGAGGAACCAGTGCCGCTGTGTTTTTCTCGATACGTTCGCTCTGAAAATAGTAATTATAGAAGCTTCGAAGAGCAGCCAGTTTTCTTGCCTTTCCCCGTTCCTCGTTCGTAATATTTTTCCCATCCTTCTGATACAGGCTCATATAGTCCAGATATTCTTCGATATCCGTCCGCTGTACCATATCCAGAACGGAAAGGGGAAATTCAGTAATCTCCATTTTATGGCAATAACTGTTTTTCTCATGGAGAAATTCAAAGAAAAGTCGAATATCATAGGCATAAGCCAGTCTTGTTCTGGTGGAAGTATAAGGCTCAATTCCACGGAAAAAATCTCTGCAGAAGCTGGGGAGCGTATCCAGAACCTTGCGGAGTTTTAAGATATTGTTTTTATTCTGTTCATCGTGATAATTTTCTTCGTTAATGACTGCCAAAGTAATCTGACCAACCTTCCATATTTCCTCGTTGGATCGCGGTGAAAATACGATCCTTGACACCGGGATTTTCCCGATGAATCTGTTGCAATAGTTCTTTTATGTATTCCCGCGTGGTATGCCCATCTGCAGGACAGGGACTTTTGACCACGGGTACCTGATATTTGTTCACAAAACCGATAACTTCGGCTTCCCGCATATAGATCAGCGGCCGGATCACGGTCAGACCGGTTTTATCCAGATGCGTTACCGGAGAAAAGGTATGCAGTCGGCCCTCGTAGAAGAGGGAGAGCAACATGGTCTCTACTACATCATCTTCGTGATGTGCATAGGCAATCTTATTGCACCCCAGCTCCTTAATCGCATCGTTCAGTGCACCTTTACGCATTTTCGCACAAAGAGAACAGGGATTGTCCTCCTTGCGGTCTTCAAATACGATTTGGGCAATAGAAGTCTCCACTACGGTATATGGGATATTTCTGTCAGCACAAAGTGTACGGATTTCATTCAGATTCAGATTCTGAAATCCAAGATTGACTGTGACTGCAATAACTGTAAAATGCTTCGGATAAAACTTGCTGAGTTCATATAAAGCCAGCAGGAGAGTAAGACTGTCCTTGCCTCCGGAAATCCCCACAGCGATCCGGTCGCCTTCTTCGATCATATGATAGTCAGCCACAGCCTGTCTGACACGGCTCAATACTTTTTGTAATGTCATTGCTAACTCCATTCTTTTACTGGTATCTATTTTATACTGCCGGGAATTCTTTTTCAACAAAAACGACAGATTTCTTCTTGTGGTGAGCGAAAAACCATAGTATATTAAAAGAGATAAGATTTTATGAAGAAAGGTGTAGTTGAATGAAATACGACTTAAAAAACAATAAGTATTTTCGCTGGGGTCTGACCGCATTTCTGACCATTGCAGCCAGTATTTGTTTCTATTATCTGTTATTCCACGGAAGCAGTATCAAGACAGGCTTTCATACGATCATCGGGATTCTGATGCCGGTGGTATTTGGACTGGTGACGGCATATCTGCTGACCCCGGTACTTAATTTTATAGAAACCAAACTGCTATTTCCTTTGTGCCGGAAAATGAAGGTGAAGGAGAGCAGGAAGCGCAATTCCATTGTCCGTGGTATTGGCATACTGATCACGGCATTTTTGTTCGTCACCCTGATTTATAGTCTGGTTGCCATGATGCTTTCCCAGATTGTTCCCAGTATTGTAAATATTGCTTCCAATTTTGACACCTACATCAGCAATTTTACAAAATGGATCAGCAAGCTTATGGATGACAATCCGGAGCTGGGCAGTCAGATCACTTTTCTGATTGATAAGTATTCCGTAGAACTGGAGAATTGGTTAAATAACACAGTACTGACCAAGACCAGTCAGGTGATCATGACAGTATCTTTGAGCGTAATCAATATTCTGAAGAGTCTTTGGGATTTTATCATCGGATTCGTTATTTCCATTTATGTACTGGCAAGTAAGGAAAAATTTGCCGGACAAGCGAAAAAAATGGCCTATGCTTTCTTTGAACAGAAAACAGCCAACCGCCTGATCAAGAGTTTTCGCTTTACCCATAGCACTTTCATCGGATTTATCGGCGGCAAGATTGTAGATTCCTTTATCATCGGATGCCTGTGCTTTATCGGAACCACGTTATTGCAGACACCGTATGCGGCACTGGTCAGCGTGATTGTGGGTGTGACCAATATTATTCCCTTCTTTGGTCCTTATCTGGGAGCTATTCCCAGTGCCATCCTGATCCTTGTGGTGGATCCGATGCACCCTTTAAACTGTGTTTATTTCGTCCTGTTCATTCTGGTGTTACAGCAGTTTGACGGAAATTTCCTGGGACCCAAAATTCTGGGCAATTCCACCGGGCTTACCGGTTTCTGGGTGATTTTCGCCATCACGGTATTCGGTGGATTATTCGGTATTCTCGGCATGATCGTCGGGGTGCCTATCTTTGCAGTGATCTATGCGGCTATCAAGGTAGTAGTTAATACGTTCCTTCGGAAAAAGGATCTGCCGGTAGAGACAGAACAATATTCTTATCTGAAAAATATTGATGAAGAGGGATTCCATACACTGAATTCCAGACTGCAAAAGGATCATGAGCTTAAAGATCAAACTGATTTCAGCCAGGATAAAAAAGATCAAGAAGAGAAAAACGTAGGAGAGAAGTAGACAAATGCGATTTGTAATACAACGGGTACAGCATGCAGAGGTAAAAGTAGATGGAGAGGTAACAGGCAGCATCGGCAAAGGTTTTCTGGTACTGATCGGCGTGGCCGAAACAGATACCAGAGAGATTGCCGACAAAATGATCAAGAAGCTTCTGGGGCTGCGGATCTTTGAAGACGCTCAGGGCAAGACCAATCTGGATCTGCATGCGGTGGAGGGCGAATTGTTACTGGTGTCACAATTTACTCTGTATGCGGATTGCAAAAAAGGCAATCGTCCATCCTTTATCAAAGCCGGTAATCCGGATATAGCCAATGAACTATACGAATACATTATCGACAGATGCCGTGAAAGCATCGCCACCGTGGAAAAAGGAATCTTTGGCGCCGATATGAAAGTATCTCTGTTAAATGATGGTCCTTTTACTATATTGCTGGATTCCGATGAAATCTGCTAAAAAAATAGCCATTGAGAGTGTGTTAGAACCATTTTTATGTAGAACTATTCGTTAAACTTGTGTTTTGCGCATAGTTAGTTCTGCGTCTGCTATCGTAGTAAGGGCTGATTTGTTCCTTAACAGACCGGAATGTGTTGGCTCTGCATGGGCGGTACACATTCCGGTTGAAAAATGTGCTTGGTGAAGTAGTTATCTATTCGCATAATCAATCAAAATCTTTTTGCAACTATTGCAACGATAAGCTTCACAATGAGGGATTCCTTCTGAACCTTTACTCAATTCCAGATCGTCCGATTTTTTAATGCGAAAAACTTTTGTCAGATTATCAACTGCAAAAGTAATGTCTCGTGAGCTCATTAGGTATCCTCTTATCATTTCTTCACCACAATATGGACATTTCATTCTGCTTTACCTCCTATAAATATCGATTTTCGTTCTCTGTGACTTCCCAATAAACGGGAATTTCTCACTTCTTCATTTTAGGAGCAATAAGCAGCACTACTGCCACAAGAAAATATACACCATACAGTAACCACGTAATTGTATTGTTCCAAGGAAAACTCTTTTCTGGATGGTTCAATGCAAACATTATAAATACAAAAGCTACAATCAGCATTATCACACCGATAATCCTTGATATACTCTTATTCATGTAAAGCACCTCCTCGTCAAACTTGAATTGAGATTTCACCTGTTTTAAGAGATTTAATAACTGTTATATTTTGTTATTAAATTCTCCACAAGCCCTTGAAAACACTGGATTTATCGCAGGTGAGCTTTTCCTTATTGTTTCCCTTGTGTTATATCGTCCCATCAGTGTTTACGAACTCTGATAAGGGCAAATACAAGGGCAAGATTTTCTGGTGGATTGACTAAAAGCCTGTCAATATCCTGTTCCTCAACACCAGCCATTTTTGCTATCGTTAGCTTGGATATGCCATAATAGGAAACAAGCACTTCCAACTAATGCATTGATTTGATATTTTCCTTTTACCGAACCCTCTTATGCCTTAATATCAAAACTTGATCTATCAGGTGCAGAAATACTCACAGATTCTGCTACAAGGCTCTGTGTCATACTTTTTACATCATTACCAGTTACGGATAAGGTATAATCACCCGTTTCTTTTCCTTCTGCCGATTTTTCTGCACGTTTCTTTGCAGCTTTTTCTT
>NZ_QUIU01000050.1:0-5609 GCF_003480225.1 Clostridium sp. AM34-9AC | reverse complement strand
CCACAGGAATATGCAGACCGCAATACTTTGTGGAACGCCGCCGAAGCGGTGGAAAAACAATGGAACTCCCAGCTTGCAAGGCGGTGGGTGCTTACCATCCCCAGAGAGATACCGCCCGACCAGTATGCTGTCCTTGTCCGGGAGTTTTGTGAGCAGCAGTTTGTTTCCAAAGGCATGATTGCTGACTTTGCCATCCATGACCCCCATCCGCCGGGACACAATCCCCACGCCCATGTCATGCTCACTATGAGGGCAATGGACGAACATGGAAAATGGCTTCCCAAGAGCCGCAAGGTTTATGACCTTGACGAAAACGGGGAACGGATAAAACTTCCGTCCGGCAGATGGAAAAGCCACAAGGAGGATACGGTGGATTGGAACGACCAGAAGTATTGCGAAATCTGGCGGCATGAATGGGAGGTCATCCAGAACCGCTATCTGGAAGCCAATGACCGTCCGGAGCGTGTGGACTTGCGTTCCTATGCCAGACAGGGGCTTGATATTGTCCCCACTGTCCATGAGGGGGCTGCTGTCCGGCAGATGGAAAAGCGTGGTATCCAGACGAATATCGGAAACCTGAACCGGGACATCAGAGCCGCCAACCGCCTGATGAAGTCTATCCGGCAGCTCATTCAAAACCTCAAAGGCTGGATTACCGAGCTGGGAGAAAAACGAAAAGAACTGCTTGCACAAAAGGCGGCGGAGGAAGCGACACTTCTTCCCAATCTGCTGATGAAGTATATGGAGATACGAAAGGAAGAACGGAAGGACTGGACAAGGGCTGGACAGAACCGGGGGACTTCACAGGACTTAAAGGCAGTCAGCGAAGCCCTGTCCTATCTCCGTCAAAAGGGGCTTTCTACTGTGGAGGACTTAGAAGTATTTCTGGAATCTTCCGGGAAATCAGCCGCAGATTACCGCAATCAGATGAAGCCAAAGGAAGCCCGAAGCAAAGTGATTGACGGGATTCTTGCCAGCCGGACAGACTGCAAGGAATGTAAGCCTGTCTATGAGAAGTACCAGAAGATATTTTTTAAGAAAACAAAGGAGAAATTCAAACAGGAACACTCGGAGGTTGCCCGGTATGAAAAAGCCGCCGCCTACCTTGCCAAGCACCCAGATGATAAGGACAGTACCCAAAAGGAGCTGCAAGAGGAGCAGGAAACGCTTCTGGAAGAAATCGCAGAGTTGAAAGTACCACTGACCGAGGTACAGGAGGATTTGAAGAAGCTGCGGGACATCCGCTACTGGGTACGGAAAGCCACACCCGGCACAGAGGAAAGTAAAGAGCCGCCTAAGAAGCAGCCCATCAAGGAAGTCTTGCAGGATAAGGCAGACGAGAAAAAGGCTCAAAGAACCGCCCCGGCACAGGCGAAACACAGACAACAGGATATGGAACTTTAACAGGCACTTGCCATTTTCAATCAGAGAATGTCAGGTGCTTTTCTTATTTTCAAGGAGTGATAGATTTGAATGTATTTGAAGCTGTGAAGCAGTCCGTCACAACAAGACAGGCTGCGGAGCATTATGGAATCCATGTAGGTCGGAACGGGATGGCTTGCTGCCCGTTCCATAATGATAAAACCCCAAGCATGAAGCTGGATCGGCGTTACCACTGCTTCGGCTGCGGTGCGGATGGGGATGTGATTGATTTTGCCGCCGCCCTGTATGGGCTGGCAAAGAAAGAAGCCGCCGTACAACTAGCAAATGACTTTGGGCTTTCCTATGAGGACTGGAAACCGCCGGGAAAGGCAAAAAAGCCCAAGCCCCGGCAGAAATCCCCGGAGGAACAGTTTCAGGAAGCAAAGAACCGCTGCTTCCGTATCCTTGCCGATTATCTCCACCTGCTTCGGGCATGGAGAACGGAATATGCCCCGCACTCCCCAGAGGAAGCCTTTCATCCCCGGTTTGTGGAAGCCTTACAAAAGCAAGCCCATGTGGAATATCTGCTGGATGTGCTGCTGTTCGGGGAGACAGAGGAAAAAGCGGCTTTGATTACGGACTACGGAAAGGATGTGATACAGCTTGAACAGCGAATGGCAGAGCTTGCAGCCGCAGACGCAGCAAGAACTAAAAAACACCATGAACGCCATGCAGCCGCCCCAGAGCGTTGAGGAAATCAAGGCGGGGCTGGAAACTACCGAGAAAGGCGGTGTCCGTCAGAGCATACGGAACTGCCTGACCGTATTCCAGCGTGACCCGCTGCTTTCCGGGGCTATCGCATACAACATCCTGACCGACCGCAAGGACATCATAAAGCCCATCGGCTTCCACAGGGAAAGCACAGCCCTGAACGATACGGACATGAAGTATCTGCTTCTTTATCTGGAAGAAACCTACGGGCTTACCAATGAGAAAAAGATTGATAACGCCATCGGGATTGTGGCGAATGAAAACAAGTACCATCCCATCCGGGACTATCTCAATACCCTTGTGTGGGACGGGACGGAACGAATCCGTTTCTGCCTGCGGCACTTTCTGGGGGCTGACGCAGACGATTACACCTATGAAGCATTGAAGCTGTTCCTGCTGGGTGCAATCTCACGAGCCTTTCAGCCGGGGTGCAAGTTTGAAATCATGCTCTGTCTGGTAGGCGGTCAGGGGGCTGGCAAGTCCACCTTCTTCCGTCTGCTGGCAGTCCGGGACGAGTGGTTCTCCGATGATTTGCGGAAGCTGGACGATGACAATGTGTACCGCAAGCTGCAAGGTCACTGGATTATCGAAATGTCAGAAATGATGGCAACCGCCAACGCCAAGAGCATTGAGGAAATCAAGTCATTTTTAAGCCGGCAGAAAGAGGTTTACAAAATACCCTATGAAACCCACCCGGCAGACCGCCCCCGTCAGTGCGTGTTTGGCGGCACTTCCAATGCCCTTGACTTCCTGCCCCTTGACCGTTCCGGCAACCGCCGCTTTATCCCCGTCATGGTGTACTCGGAGCAAGCCGAGGTTCACATTTTAGAGGACGAAGCTGCTTCCAGAGCCTATATCGAGCAGATGTGGGCAGAAGCGATGGAGATTTACCGAAGCGGCAGGTTCAAGCTGGCTTTCAGCCCCGCCATGCAGCGGTATCTCAAAGAACACCAGCGGGATTTTATGCCGGAGGACACCAAAGCCGGAATGATACAGGCGTATCTTGATAAGTACACCGGGAGCATGGTCTGTTCCAAGCAGCTCTACAAGGAAGCCTTGAACCATGCCTTTGACGAACCGAAGCAATGGGAAATCCGGGAAATCAACGAGATTATGAACCAGTGCATTTCCGGCTGGCGGTACTTCCCGAACCCAAGAATGTTTTCAGAATATGGCAGACAAAAGGGCTGGGAGCGTGAAAACCCGGCAACGGACTCCGGCAACCCGTCTGAAAAAACGATGGACGGTTTTGTGGAGGTCACAGAACAGATGGAGCTTCCATTCTGAAAATGACAGCCCGTTGCACCCTCTGTTGCTATCCCGTTGCCGAGCCGGTTGCCGGGGAAAACCCCTTATTTCCGGGCTTTTCTCCCTTATAACAACCAAAACAACAGAAAAATAAAAGAAAAGTATAAATAGTAACCATCGCCAGATTGAGATTGTTTGCAAGGTCTTTTGAAGCCCGTTGCCGGACTTCGTTGCCGACACCCTCTGTCTGGCTATTTTCATGTATGGAGGATAACTGCCTATGGCAAAAAACAAAACAGAGATTCATGTGACCACTGTATTTGACGGGGAGCTGGACGCAACCGATGTGTTCGTCAGCCTGATTTCCCAGAAATACGGAAAGACAAATACGAAAGAATATCTTGCTAAAAAGAGAGATATGAAGTATAATGAAGATGAGGTTCAAAAGAGCCAGATACCGTCTGGATTGTGTGGGTAAATGGCTATGATGAACGAAATGGAATACAGAACAATCGGTTCGGCACTTGCCGGGGGTTATCGTGCAGCGGTCTATTGCAGACTGTCAAAGGACGATGACCTGCAAGGCGAAAGTGCCAGTATCGCAAACCAGCGTGATATGCTGGAAAAATACTGCGAAAAGCAGGGATGGGAGGTTGTGGCAGTCTATCAGGACGATGGCTTCACAGGTCTTAATATGGAGCGTCCTGATTTACAGAGAATGTTGAGAGCCATTGAGCGCAGGCAAATCAACCTTGTCATTACGAAAGACCTCAGCCGACTGGGGCGTAACTATCTGCAAACCGGGCATTTGATTGAGGACTTTTTCCCAAGAAACGGTGTCCGCTATATCGCCATGAATGACGGTATCGACACCCTGCGTGATAACAACGATATTGCCCCGTTCAAGAATATCCTGAACGAGATGTACAGCAAGGATATTTCCAAGAAAGTCCATTCCTCTTATCTTCTGAAAGCGCAGAAAGGACAGTTTACCGGGTGTCTTGCCCCGTTCGGGTATCGGAAAGACCCGGAGGACAAAAACCATCTGCTCATTGACGAGGAAACCGCCCCGATTGTGCGGCTGATTTTCGGATATGCCCTAAACGGTCATGGTCCGAACTATATCCGCAGACGGCTGGAGGAAGAAAAAATCCCCTGCCCCACATGGTGGAACCGGGAACGGGGGCTTCGCAATACCCGCACCAAATGGGAAAAGAAAGACCCGGAAAACGGGCGGTATATGTGGGACTTCTCCGTTATCAAAGACCTTTTGATGAATCCCGTCTACACCGGGGCGATTGCTTCCCAGAAAAAGGACTACCGTTTCAAAATCGGCACGATTGGGGAAAAGAAGCCGGAGGACTGGATTGTGGTGGAGGGACAGCATGAACCGCTGATTGACCGCATGAGCTTTGACATTGTGCAGAACAAGCTGAAATCCCGCCAGCGTCCGGGGCAGACCAATGAAATCAGCCTGTTTGCCGGACTGATAAAATGCGGTGAGTGTGGGAAGTCACTGACGATACGCTACACAAACGCAAAACATCCCCAGCAGATTTACTCCTGCAAAACCTACAATGCCTTTGGAAAGAACCACTGCACCCAGCACCGGATTGATTATGACACCCTTTACAGCCATGTGCTGCGGAAAATCCGGGAATGTGCCAGAGCCGCCCTGATGGACGGGGAAGCGGTTGCCGACCGCTTGACCAATACCTGTGAAGCCGAGCAGCGGGAACAGCGGGAAGCAATGGAACGCTCCCTCACAAGGGACGAGGAACGGATTGAGGTTCTGGACAAAATGGTAATGCGGCTTTATGAGGATATGATTGCAGGGCGTATCAGTGAACAGAATTTCAACACCATGCTGGAAAAGACACAGACCGAGCAAGCGGAGCTTAAAGCAAAAGTGTCCGAGGGCAGAAAGCGGCTGTCCGATGAAGTCCAGCTTGCCAATGACGCAAAACAATGGGTGGAAGCCATTCAGGAATACGCCAATATCACAGAGCTGGACGCAGCCACCCTCAACCGCTTAATCAAAGAAATCGTCGTGCATGAGCGCATTGACGAAGATAAAACAAGACACATTTCTATCGAAATTCATTTTAATCTCAAACCCATCCCAGAGGTGGAACAGGTCACTGCCTGACCTGTCCCGCCGGGACGGTTCTCTTAACAACACCATATAGATTTTTTGTACGCCGCCGCCCGCCATCGAGCAGAGTTTT
>NZ_QUIU01000005.1:8289-165925 GCF_003480225.1 Clostridium sp. AM34-9AC | reverse complement strand
ATATCTTATCATAACCGCTTTCGTTTGTCAACAACTTTTTTCGATTTTTTCAAATCTTTTTCTCAACCGGAAAACTTTCATTTTCGCGGTGGAGTTTCATACTACCACATTGCTCCGTGCTTTGTCAACAACTTTTTACATTTATTTTTCAAAGCATTTACATAATGGTGGAAATGGCGTAAAAAAAGAAATCTCAATCTCTTAAGATTCTTCTTTTACTTCCTATTGGTAGTAAACGGAGAAAGAGGGATTTGAACCCTCGCGCCGGTTGCCCGACCTACACCCTTAGCAGGGGCGCCTCTTCAGCCTCTTGAGTATTTCTCCATGAACCGAACATCGTCTCTACCAATATGTTATTGGCGTCATTTCGTGACGCAAAAGTTATTATACATAAGCTCTATGCTTTTGTCAATTGCTTTTTTTATTATTTTCCTAATTGTAGATATTGTTTATGAATATTGCCGAATAGCTTCTTCAATCTTCGTTTTTACAATGTCCGCAATCTCCGGTGTTTTCAACTGTTTATACTCTTCATAACAGATTGGCGGTAAATAGATCAGCTTTACCGTAACCGGAGCTATGGACTTCTCATCAAACGGTTTGTAAGAATCAATCAGAGCACATGGTACAATGGGGCACTTTGCTCTGACTGCGCTTTTGAATGTTCCTCCCTTAAATGGAAGCAGTTGATTTCCCATACGGCTTCTGGTTCCTTCCGGGAAGATCAGAAAGTTTCTGCCCTGCTTTACTTCTTCTGTCATCTGATTGATCACCTGAAGCGATTGCTTAATGTCTTCTCTGTCTATGGCAATCGCGTGCAATGCCCGAAATACTTGTTTTAACAGGATTACATTGCTTACTTCTTTCTTATAGACTACAGAGAAAGGAACCGGGCAGGACTCCAGAAACACAAGTGCATCAAACATTCCCTGATGATTTGGGAAAAAGATAAACCCGTTTTCTTTCGGAATATTTTCCACACCATAGCTCTCTATGGTTACTCTTCCGGCACGGTTTGCCGCTTTTGTTACCTTTTTGATAAATGCATAGTTCTTTTCCAGGTCAAAATTCTTTCTGGTTCCCAGCCACCATATCCGAATCAGATAATACGGCACCTTATAGAACAGTCTTACCACCATCAGTATGATTCTATACATAGTCCGCCCCAGTCTACTCTTCGTTGTATTCTTTTACCGCCGTTTCATACAGGTTATTACCTTCTGCATCAATTACTACAATCGCAGGAAAGTCCTTTACGGTCAGTTTACGGATAGCTTCTGTTCCAAGATCATCATATGCAATGACCTCAGAAGAGGTAATTGTGCGGGACAAAAGTGCTCCTGCACCACCTACGGCTGCAAAGTATACCGCTCCGTTTCTTACAATGGCATCCCGGACTGCCTGTGACCTTTTTCCTTTTCCGATCATCCCCTTCAGTCCCAGATCCAATAATCCCGGTGCATATTTATCCATTCTGCTGGCTGTTGTAGGGCCTGCAGACCCTATAGGACGGCCTTCTCTCGCCGGAGACGGTCCCATATAGTAGATTACGTTATTTTTCATTCCTATAGGAAGTGTTTCTCCCCTGTCCAGAACTTCCTGCATTCTCTTGTGCGCCGCATCCCGGGCTGTATAGATGGTCCCTGTCAGATATACATAATCTCCTGATTTCAGAGAGCGGGCATCTTCATCGCTGAGAGGTACTTTTACATATTTATCCATGTCGCTTACACTCCAATTATTATAATATCCGGACATCTTTACTTCAGATCTCTCTAACTGCATGCCTATTGACATGGCAACAGATGTTTACAGCTACCGGCAATCCCGCTATATGTGTGGGATATGTATTAATATTGACCGCCAGTGCTGTGGTTGATCCGCCCAGTCCTCCCGGTCCGATGCCTGTTTTATTAATCTTCTCCAGCAGCTCTTCTTCCAGTTCCCTCACATAGGGTATCTCCGAATGTTCATCCACCGGACGTGTCAATGCTTTCTTCGCCATCAATGCACATTTTTCAAAAGTACCGCCAATGCCCACTCCGACCACCATAGGAGGGCACGCATTCGGTCCTGCATCCTTTACCGCCGTCAGGATTGCGTTCTTCACGCCTTCTATTCCGTCTGCTGGCTTGAGCATAAATACTCTGCTCATATTCTCACTGCCAAATCCCTTTGGTGCCACGGTTATCCTGACACGATCCCCCGGAACAATACTATAATGAATGATCGCGGGGGTATTATCCTTCGTATTCTCCCGGTAAATGGGATCCTTCACCACAGATTTTCGCAGATAACCGTCCACATATCCCTGTCTGACACCTTCGTTGACGGCATCTTCCACATTGCCCCCTGTCAGATGCACATCCTGACCCACTTCCAGAAATACAACCGCCATTCCGGTATCCTGACAGATGGGAATCATGTCCTTGCCTGCAATATCCATATTCTGCTGCAACTGTTGCAGGATCTGCTTCCCCAAAGGTGCTTTTTCCTGCTGTTCCGCTTTTGTAAATGCCGTCTTCATGTCCTCAGATAAGAAATGATTGGCCTCTATGCACATTTCTTTGATATTTTGCGTCAAAGTAGCTACATCTACTGTTCTCATGGTTTCTCCCTGTTATTCGGTAATGGTTTTGCGAATCTCTTCCAGTTCTTCCGGTGTACTTTTCCCGGGATTCCATAAAATATGCTGTCCATCATTCTCATAACGGGGAATCAAATGCATATGAAAATGGCGAACGGTCTGTCCGGCAGCCTCTCCATTATTCTGTACGATATTGAGACCATCGCAATGTAATTTCTCTGTCATCTTTGTTGCCATCTTTTTTGCAAGAACAAATACTTTTGCCGCTGTATCCTCCGGCAGTTCATAGAGATTATCCGCATGCTCCCTGGGCAGGATCAGCGCATGTCCTCTGGTAGCCGGTCCCAGATCCAAGATTACTCTGAAATCCCCGTCTTCGTATAATGTCTTGGAAGGGATCTCTCCGTTTGCAATTTTACAGAAAATACAATCTTCCTTTTTCATCGTTTTGCTCCTATCTATTATTTTCTTCAAAGGGAAACATCTGATCCAGTGTTCTGAGAATTCGGAAATCTCCCTTCATTCGCTTCATAATGCCTGACATAAACGCCCTCTGGAAGGTCATTCGTCCGTTCACAATATCTTCCATGGCAGCACGATTCATCTGCATCTCCACATCCGGCTTCTCCGTCTCACCGTATCCGCATTCCAGTGCGCCACTGCCAATAGCGATCCACAGAGGATTCTTCTTTTCTTCTATATTAATAACATATCTTGCTTCAAAACCAGGCTGCGGTACAAAAACTTTTCGGAACTCTTCCAGATATTCCTGTTCATTATCCGTTCCGCTGTTATCCAACATATCCCGGAACATGGAAGTCAATTCCTGAATATCTTCCTTCTGTCGCTGTACAAACGTATCATCCGATACATATTCCGACAACTGTTCTGTCTCCTGCGGTGTCAGGTTGATTGCCTTGGGGATCGTTACTTTCTGACGCATCACTTTATTGCTGGCTGGGAAACTGGCAATCTTCTGGTTGATAGTACGGTACATGTTCTCAGCCTTTTTCTCAATGATCTGGCCGTACTGTCCGTTCATCTCCAACGTTACTGTATTCTCTATATATCCGCATATGCCGCTGCAGGGCAATCCTCCCAGAATCTCCCAGGCCGCCGCAAGACTGAGCTTGCCTTCTCTCTCTCCGTAGGTGGTAGACATCACGACCGGACACATATAAATTCCCGCGATCGTCTCTTTATCCCCATACAGCCAGCAGGCATCCAGAAACTGCTGCATATAGCCACCGATACCGTACCACTCCACTGTCGTTGCCAGAATAATTCCGTCTGCCTCTTTCAGCGTCTGTGGCAATGTCGTAATATTGGTCTTTCCATCATAAAGATTGTATCTCTCCACATGCACCCGCAACTCTTCCAGCACTTCCTGCATCTTATTGATCACATAGATCGTAGGATCATCAATGATTCCTCGTCCGCCATAGTAAATGTTGATATTCAAGTCCACACCTCTTTCGTTTTCTTCTGTCTTCTGTGTTTCCTGAGCGCACAAAACAAAAGTCCCGCCAGGAATCCGGTCACCAGTCCGCCCACATGTGCCGCATTGTCAATATTTTGTGCAGTAAAACCACTGTACAGAGATAATGCTATCATCAGAATCACCCGTTTGGGTGTCACATCCGGCATAGATTGCCGATCCAGCAAAATCCAGGCAAGCAGTACTCCGTCCAGTCCAAAGATGGCTCCGCTGGCACCTACAGATGCCGAATAATCCATCTGCAGAAGCTTTACCAGCAGTGAGCATAAATTCCCTCCGATTCCGGACAGAAAATAAAGCACCAGAAACGTGACATGACCTGTCACCTTCTCAATCATGGCCCCCAGAAAAAACAGGAGGACCATATTATTAAAAATATGCTCTATGCCAGCGTGCAAAAACATTGCCCACAAAAGCCTGCCGTACTGTTTACCGGCCAATACACTGACTACATCCAGTTCGCCTTTATTATATAACACATTTCCCGAAAAAGTACACATCAGGAACACAATTACATTGATCACCACAAGCATTCCGCTTACCCAGGGTACATTACGAAGCCTTTTCACCTTCATTGCTCCTCTCAATGTTCTCTCCATCCGGTATTGTATTTCAAATGTACCACTGTTTATATCACTCCGTCAACAAAAAGGGGGTTGCACACTGCCTACCGGTAGATTACCGTGATCTTACCCAATGTAATCTCATCTCCTTCTTCCAACTTTCGCCTCTCATAAGGCTGCAGTTGTAATCCGTTCTTAAATGTACCGTTTGTGGAATTCATATCTTCAAGATAATACCCATCTGTTTCCTTTATGATCCTTGCATGCAGACGACTGATCGACTGATCATTCAATACCAGATCCGTTTCTCCCCGTTTTTTTCCGATCGTGTAGATTGGTTGTTCTAATGTTGCAAGCAGCTTCCCTTCTTCCGACAACAGGCGGTGTGTACTCTCTCTGGGGGCCGGTCTTTCCTCCATATACACAGTCCTTCCCATATCTTCTTCCTCATAAGCGGTCTCCTCCGCCACCGCATATCCCGTCATGGTCAGTTGCAGACTCCGGGTATAATTATCCCGTTCCTGCTTCTCTTTCTTTTTCCGGTTTTCCCACAGATTAAACAGGCCTTTCTTTTCCTTTATTACTGTAACTTCTCCCACCGGCATTTCCTTCTCTTCTTCCCTTATCGCATCCTTCTCCTGATCTTGTCCCACGACAACAGTTGTTTCCTCCTCTACGGCATCCATTTTTTCAGGGATTCTCAGGCACTCTGCATCCTCAAAAATTTTGGCCTGCAAATAGACCTCTCCTGCCGATTCATATTGCTCGTAGGCTTTATAGACATATTCCACCAGGCTTTCATCCTGATAATCCACATGTTCCACCAGGTATTCCATCAGCTCATCAAATCCTGTATTTTCCGTGCAATACGGGACATATATAAAATAAAATTCTTTCTTCTCCAGATCCTGATAGACATGTTGCGGAAACCACACGATGTTACTCTCTTCCAAAAGGAAACGGGACATTTCCTGCCGCACTCTGCGCATACTCCACAAAAAGTCCATGATCCATTGTCTTGTAATAGGCTTCTTCTCAAAAAGCTGTGCAATATTCTGTCTGGAAGTAATATCATAATAGAGATAGGCCTCTCCGTCTATGTATCTCAAACTGCAGGGCAGCAATCCTTTGATCCCTCCCCGGCTGATCATACAATACTGATATTTCTTTTCCTCCGGTTTCCGTTCTAATAATAGTCTCTCATAATTCGCATTTAAGCTTCTGATATATTCTGTATTTAGCAACTATTCTTCCATCCTTTCTCACTGTACCGCACCACTTGTATTTTCCTTGTTATCACTCTCTGTTGTTTCTTCCGTCTTCCCACGATACCTCTGACTGTTTCGCAGAATCTCCACCGGATTGTTTCTCTTCACCTGAAATGCGGCTTTTGCGCTCCAATACCTGGGTACTTCCGCTATTTCGGAAAACGGATAAGGCATTCTTCCCGTCTGTTCCACGGTTACCTGATTCTTTTCCAGTTTCCAGACCGGCAATTCACTCTCCCAGGCAATATATTTCTCCGTGTCAAAAAACATATCTTTCTCCTGCAGCTGTCGATTCAGTTCCTCTTTTTTCTGCATCCATCTACTGCCGCTTCTCACTGCCGCCCTTCCCATATCCTGTTCCAAAAGGCAGCGATCATATTGAAAAAACAGTAAATACGTCATCAACACTATCACTCCCAACACTATAGGATACAGAACTGCCGCCTCCACGGTAAAATACGCTTTATAATTCTTTCGTTGCATACGATTGCTCCCTCCAATCATCCTGTCATCCATGCCGTTATATATGCTGCCAGTAAAAAGGGAAGATATGGGATCTGCAGGCTGCGATTCCGCTTTCTACAAAACAGGATCATTGCATAAAGAAAGATATACAGAAGGCTTATGCCTAAGATAAGAAGAATATTTTTATCTCTGCTTATAAAACCGGTCAGCGCCAGTACGATACCATCCGCCTCACCGATTTCCTTTGTTGCCTTTGACAAAAGCAACAGCAGAATTCCGGGAAGTAGTGCGACAAGCCTGCTGCATTCAAAGCCTTTCCAGACAATAACCATAACAGCCAGTACTCCGCCCAGGAACAATACCCCCACCGGAACCGCTCTCTTCCGGATATCATACCAGCTGCCCCATAGCAGATAGCCGGTCAGTATCACATTTTCCCACAACTCCATCTTCACCATTCTCCCGTTTTATATTCTTCCGCATCTACTGCATTCTCTGTACCCGTCCACATCTTTCCTGGCAATGCAATATATGGTTCTCTTAAGCCCGGGGCAGTCCCGCCTTCTGTGATAACATTCACCCTCCGAGCAAATATAGTAGCCATTCTCTTCCGGGGCAGCGGCATCTTTTTTCTGTACCATACACTTCTCACAGGGATGATAACCCTTAGGAATTTCCGCTGCTTCCACCCGTCGAACCGACAATCTCAGATGTGTACATTCTCTGCTTCTATGATATACTTCTGAATCTTCCGTTACATAGACATATTCTTCATCATTCTCAGTCCCCGAAATCGCATAGCCGTTCCACAAATGACCATAGTATCGGTTCGCCATACGGAATTTTCGAAATCCCAAAACCTCCGTGAGCGGACTGATCCCATAGGTGACTACAATCTCACAGATATCATTCTTTGTGCTGCTCTCCAGAAATTGCAGGCTGTCTGCCCCCTGTTCTAATGGCGACTGCTCCAGATATTCTTCTCCCAGCTGATTGCAGATCTGATTTTTAACATAGGTATAGGAAACAGCCACTGTTCCCAACCTGTCATCGTTATCCTCTTTCTCTCCGGCATCTCCTGCATTCAGTATTCCGCCATAGATTCCCACCTGTCTGCCGGCATCCCACAATGCTACTTCCAGGTTTCCATGCAAACGCATCATTTCTATAGCGCTTCCCATATGGATCATAAAAAAGCAAAACAACGGCAAAACCAGTGCTGTTTCCACCGTCATACTTGCCTTCACCGGCGTTCGCGGGAGTATAAGCAGTGATATCCTCTTTATGAAGTTTGCTGTCTGTAGGAATTTTACGGGGAGTAAATCGTTACATGGGTTAAGAGTTTTTCTTAAAGTCGGAGTAGGACTTGAATCATTCTTGTTAATAGTTATAAAGCTGTACTTGCATAAAGAGGACATCGCTGCTCACCTCCCTTCCCGGCTCGTCTTCCTAATTACCAGTATTTTCTATTGCCTCTAAAGATCCTATATAAGATTTCTGTCTCTCGATCTCAAAAGAATAGCCATATTTGCTTTTTACTTTCACATTCATTGCAATTTCCACAATGCAGGTATCCAGTCGGAATGCTCTGTTTCCCGGAGTATTTCGAATATCCATTTCCACCACGTCCATAGCCCGGCAGGTAACAGACTTTTCCTCACAGAGCAGCAAAAATATTCTCAGATAATCTTCATATCCCATTCCCGGTGAATCGGAACCGGAGGCATCCTCTTCGGAAGTCCCGGGCAATTCTCCCTGTAATGCGGAAGAAAGTCCGTAATGCCAGGTAGCATCTGTTTTTAACAGGGGAATCTTTTCCCCGGCAAGAAGTTCCTTTACATCATAAACACTTTCTGCAAAAGCCCATCCCAGGATCAGTGTCGCCGCAAGCAACTCTCCAATCTCCGGAACCATCATTGCCGCTGCAAGTGCCTCTCCCAATAGCTCCGCTATTGCCCGTTTTTCCTCACTACCGGTCAGATACATGGTATTTGCAGCTTCTCTGATAACAAATATTCGGTTCACTATTCCCTTCAGATTGTCAGTATCATTATCCTTGCCTACAATGACATATTCTGTCTGATACCATAGGGGGCTGTCCTGTTTCTCCTGGCCATACCGCCCAAGATACCGCAACAGATACTCATGGAAAAAAACTTTTTGTTTTAACGCTTCCCATTCTTCATAATTTTCTGCGGTCCCCGGCACCAGATTTCCGCAGTTTATTTCTCCTCGCTCCATCCGCGTCTCCAATAGGGACTCTGTTTCTATCCTGCGGGAGGAGATATTGTCTTCCTCTGTTACCAGCTTTAACAGACCTTTATTTCTTTTCTCTTCCAGGGCTGCGGTAGGATTCTCTATATGAACGGTTTTTCCTTCCGTGGTCTCCTTCCCGTCATATTCCTGAATCTGTGCATCGATCTGCTGTTTTTGTCCAGCAATATCCTGTTGCTCCAGTCCACGGGATTCTATGACCTGCAGCCAGTCCGTCAGTTGCTGTAAGAGTCCGATTCCCACCGTATCCTCTATGGCATCGACAGCAACCCGCCGAAAGACTTCTCCCTCACCATCCGTCAGAAATGCCGCTTTCACAGCTTGTGCTTCTTCTGCCTGAACAGCAAAAAAATCCCGGTACAACAGTTTTTCGAGAAACACATCCTCCAGAGAAAAATTACGGTTCATATACTCCAGCAAATGACTCTCCGTCAGCTTTGTCGAAGCACTTTCTGTCCCGTAAGAGCAGTCTATGGCAAACAGATTGTACTGTTTCTGCAGTTCTCTATGATATTCAGCCAGGATACTATCCATTCCGATATCCATGACGCATTCTGTTTCCAGTGAGATTCCCCGATACCGACAGCCCTCGATCAAAGCAAGACACAGGGCCATAATCACTGTCACCGTCAATGCCAGATATACCGTCATATAACCACCCGGGGTTACCTTTTTCACGGATGTCATAACGTATTTTCCTTATATCTTTTTGGTCTGATTTGTAATCTTTGTGAAAATGGAATTGACAACTTCCGTGATCTTCTCTTTAAAAATAATGACCAACCCTACCAGTACCACAATGATTAGTATTACTTCCACTGTACCCATTCCGTCTTCTTCTGTCAGAAACTGTCGAAATGATTTTAATTTGTTGTTTCCCATAACCATACCTTCCTTTTCTTATATTCCCGCATTCGAAAATGCAGGCACCATGATCATTACCATTACTACCACCAGCAGCATCACCATAGGCAGGAGCAGTTTTGTCGCCGCTTCCTCACTGAGTTTTCTGGCATTCTGTATCCGCAGTTCTTCCGCCTGGACAGACTCTTCCTTTAATTGCTGTAAAAGCGTAGAACTGCCCTTTTTCAGATTTTGCGTCAGGAATGTGCTTAAACGGACATATTCCCTGACTCCTGTCCTTTTCCCAAAGTTCTCATATGCTGCCCCTTCCGGCACTCCCATATGTATCTCCCGGGTTGCTATCAGCATTTCCTCGTAAGCTTCCCGGCAACGTCCCCCTCGTTTTCTTTCCTTCTCGTAATCTTCTGCAACCCGGCAAAACGCAGACCGGACCGTCAATCCCGCTTCCAGATACAGTGTCAGCTTTTGCAGGATTTCCGGATAGCTTCTACGTTCCTCCCGCTTTTTCTTCTCCACCAGATCATGCAGGTCTTTGTCCTGGAAGAAAAAGACTGCCGCCGCCAACAACAGAGCCCCCGCCAGAATCTTCCATCCAGTCTCCGGAATATCTTCTTCCCAGGAAATTTTTCTGCCCTCAATTTCTGTGGGCAGCTGGATTTTTTCACTTTCCGGATCTTCCTCCTGCGCCCGCTGCAGTAATTCCGACAACTTGCTTTTCTCTCTTTCCTGTGGGGTCTCATTCCTTTTTACGACTGTTACCTTAACCGTTGTCTCTCTGACAAATTCCCCGTATTGTATCTCCGCTCTCAACAATACAGGCACATCCTCCTGCCCGGGATGTATCTGTCCATTCTCTTCAACAGCTTCCGTAGAATTGCTTTTCCAGTTCACCAGAAACGGGTATCCTTCATACGTTTCCGATAAATCCAGATTCTCTCTGATCTCATCGGGAGAATCATTTTTCTCCAGGATCAACTGAGGCAGTTCTCTCCCAAACTGCTCGTACAAATTCTCCAATTCGCTTTGGCTATACTTGCGAGGCATCACTTCCATCTGGAAAGAATATCTCTCGCCGTCCTCCACCTGTCCGGTGATGCTGTATTCCCGACTGCCCTCTTCCCCAGATCCCCGATACACCCATTGATTCTGCAGGATATGACTTTCCCGACTGCTGTAATGCATTGTAATGGCAAGCATTATCCCAGCGATCAGTATGACTGCAGAAAGTGTCAGCTTTGTCACATAATAGTCTGTCACACACTCCTGCGGATTTTCTCCCGGGTGCATACGATTCAGATCCGCTTGCACCTTATCTCTTCCAGGTATCGGAATTCTCCACAAATGTAGCTTTTTATAGCAGACCATCGTCACCTTATAGAAAAAACGCAGGATGCCTTTCTTACCTATCATCTCTTTCTACAGTTCCTCCTCGATCTGATCCAGTATCTTCTCACCCAGCAGATATGCTCCTGCATAGACTGCAAGGCAGAGTGTCATCACTATGATACCCATTCCATTATGGTAGAGCGTTCCAAAATATCCCGGATAAGCGGCTGCGATATAGAGAGAAATTCCAAACGGCATGATCTCCATCACGTTCTGTTCCAGTCTTCTCCCCTGTAACATGGTCAGCATCTCCTGCATGGTTTCCACTTTATTACTGATCACCTCTGCTGTAGTCCGTATGATCTGCGTGACATTTCCACCGCCTCTCTTGGCAATGTTCAAAATAGCGGAAAATTGCTCAATTTCCTCAATGCCACTCCGGTCTGCCAGATCACTGATCAACTCTTCCAGCGTGATATTCAGTATCATTCCTCTGCGGATCAGTTCCAGTTCCCGGTACATGGCGGAATGTTCACCATACAACATTCGTATATCCTCCCGGCTTTCCAGAAAAGCATTTTCCAACGCATATCCGCTTCTCAGAGAATTTGCCACAGACAAGATGCATTCCTTGAATTGCATGGTCAGTTCCTGTCTGTTCTTCCGACACTGTCTGTTGACGCACCTGCGAAAATAGAGAATCCCCAGAGGGAACAATAGCGGAACCGCCCAGATAGAGCGATAGAAAAACCAGGCAAAAAATATAACTACCCCTGATGTCTGTGCCAGCAGCCGTATGCAATCTCCCCGCTTCTGAAAAACCTTATGATAATCCTGCTGCCTTAAGCTTTCCTTCATGAAGTAATTCTCCTTTTCTCCGCAGCCTGCCGACCACTTTTCCTTCACTGTTTTCCCCCAGCTCTTCAAACTGATACAAAGGATTCAGGCGTATTTCTCCATTCTCACAACCTACTACCTCCGTGATCTCCAGGACACGTCTACTCTTATCACGGATCCGCCCCAGATGTACAATAACATCCACTCCCGAGGCGATCTGGTTGCGAATAGCCGTCAGCGGAAGATCCATTCCCATCAGGACCATATTTTCCAGTCTTGCCAGCATATCCGTGGCACTGTTGGCATGCCCGGTGGACATACTCCCATCATGGCCGGTGTTCATGCATTGCAGCATATCGATAGCCTCCGGTCCCCGGACCTCTCCTACAATGATCCGGTCCGGCCGCATCCGCAGAGACGAACGGATCAGTTCCCGGATTCCGATTTCTCTGCATCCTTCGGTATTGCCGTTACGAGTCTCTAAACGAACCAGATTCGGAAGACCCTGCAGCTGTAGTTCCGCACTGTCTTCTATGGTGATCACCCGCTCTTCCGCCGAAATATAGCCGGACAGAACATTTAGGAATGTTGTCTTGCCGCTTCCCGTTCCTCCACTGACAAAAATGTTGTAGCCCGCCTTCACCAGTGTCTCCAGGAACTGGGCTGCCTCCAGCGAAATGGTTTCCAGACCGATCAGCTTCTGCATGGTGACAGGCTTGTCCGGGAATCTCCGGATCGTGACGATCGGACCATTCAGAGCAATGGGATTCATGACAATATTTACTCTGGAGCCATTATTCAACCGGGCATCTACGATGGGTGACGCTTCATTGACCACGCGATTACACCCCGCCACAATCTGCTGAATGACATCCTGTAATTTTTCCACGGAATCAAAGGCTCGATCCAGTTCCCGCAGTTGTCCATCCTGTTCTACAAAAATGTGATCCATGCCGTTGATCATGATCTCTGTAACGGAGCTGTCCTCCACAAAAATCTGCAGAATATCCAGTCTTCTCAGGGAATCAAACAATTCCTTACGCAGACGTCTCCGCAATTCTACCGGGCATAACTCCAGACTTTCCTGCTCCATCAGTACTTCATCGATCGTATCCTCCACTTCTTCATCCGTATAATCTCTTCCATAATCCAGTCTTTCCTGTACCATCTGACGAAGTTTTCTTCTCTGCTCTAAATAATCCATTTGTCCTTCTCCTATTCTACTCTTCCAATGTCTCTATTTCTTTTCTCACATAATCTGCCAGTTCCCCTCTGGTATACTGTTCCATTTCCACGGGAAGTCGCTGAAAGTATGGCAGATTCAGCTTTCTGGTCTTCCCCTTTACTTCCTCTTTCTCGCATAGTGACAATAGCTGTTCATATTGATCCAGTTTACACTGTGACATCTTGTCCTCTCTGGTCAGCGTAAATACTTTGATACACATCTGCAGAACATCCAACAGCCCCTGTATGCTTTCACTCAGATCCAGAATGACATATTCGTATTTCCCCAGCTCCTCGATCCTCTGGAACAGACTTCTCCATTCTTCCCAGGTGATCCCCAACAGGTTCTGTCCGTTCCGCATGGGTGGAATATAATCCAGATTGCCTTTTCTCTGAATGACCGTCTGCATGCGAAGAGGAAATTTTCCTTCATCTCCTGCTAAAAAATAGAGCAGATCTGCCAGATCCCGGTCCTGTCTCTCCGGAAGCAATTCTATGATCCCCACATAATGTTCGAAATTCAGATACAGCGTGGGATGTTTTTCTGCCATCAGCTGTGCGAAAGACAATGCGAACGTACTTTGAAGGCATCTGTGAACCGGAGAGTACATTCCGATAAAACGGGTCTTATATTCCGCACATAACAGCGGCATCCGTATCCCCGTCGTCTCTACATACAACGCCAACAGTTCCTTCCACACCTGTCCCGCTTCCTGATATTTGTTAATATTGGGAAACTGATGAAAGCGGAGAGTTCCGCTCTCATTTAAAATTGCCTGACATGTCGGCTGTAATGTGTTCAATGCCTCCTCACAGGAGGATTCTGCCACCACCAGCATTGTTACCTCCCCGCTTTTCTCTCCCGCCAACAGTTCTTCCGCCCTGGTATAAGTATGGATCTGCCAGGGCAATTCCTTTTGCCTCTTCAGGTATTCTGAAAAAAGCCGCGCGTATTCTTCCTCCCGGTCATACAGAACCAGAACCGGTTCCTTTTGTTCCATCAATACATTCCTCCCATATACATCAATGCACTGCAGAACACCGGTCCCGCCATGCAAATCCCTGCTCCGGCACCTTCCCGTTCTCCGGCAAAATAAAGTTTCCATCTTCCACACCGGAATACGTCCCATAAGTACTCTCCCAAATAGTACAAACGGTCTTTCATATTGCGTTCCAGATACATTTTGAAAAGTGCAATTACTGCTGCAATCATGAGCGCGAAAAACAGAAAATAAAGTACTTTATTCCAGGGAAAAAAACCGGCACAGACTCCCAACATCTTAACATCACCGGCTCCTATGGCTCCGATCCAAAAAACAAAATAAAGTAATATCGTTGTCAGTAATGCACTTGCCAGATATTCCAAAACGCCTTTGTACCCGCCGCTGATCAACCGATACCCCAGGCCTGCAAACATGCAGCATACGATCAGCCAATTGGGTATCCTGTGCGTTTTGTAATCAAAACAGCAAGCTATTGCCAAAAGTATACATAATACCCCAAATATCTCATCTCCTTCTCCTGATTTCACATTATTTTCCTGCGTATAGTCCTGTCGTCACCTTCCTCCCAACTATTCAAAATCAGTCTTCTGGTAATGCGGGATGAATCTATCCCAAAATAGAAATTCTAAAAGATCTTATAAGATGCTCTGAACAACCATCGCGATTGGTTGTAAGATGAATTATAAATGCTCACTTTCCGTCTGGCAATACCTTTTTCGTAAAAAGATAAACTTTAGTACATTTTAACAAACAGAATTGTTTCTCAAATTTTCAGTCATCCTGAAATACGCTATTTTACACGCTTTCCGTATGTCAAAACACCTTTTTATAATATTTCATAAATACTTAGTCCGTACAGCATCACAATGCCCGGAATTCCAAGGATTCCCGTTGTCAAAATACTTACTGCATTGATTCCAACCACTGTAGTAAATCCAAGGAAAGTCACACCCATATTAATAAAATAAATGGCAATGGTTCCCATAATGCCCCGCAATGCAAAATTGAGGAGCCACTCTGCCTTTTTCCCCAAAAAGCTTATGAGCAGCAATAATGCCGCCACTGCTATCAGCCATAATAAATTTTCCGGATGTTCCACTGTTGTTCTCGCATTCCCGACAATTCTTTATCCTAATCTATTCCTCTTTCCGTGTAAAAATGTCTTCCGTTTTCCTCCATGTCAGGTATATTTTTCCTTTTTTGTTCCTATACTGTTAGCAGAAAGGACGGTTAATGTTATGAAAATCTTTTTTAGTCAGGCAGATGCCTCCCCGGAAATCATTGAAGAGGATTTCTCTCCCATAGATCTGAAAGAATCCATAAGAAAAACCCGCCAGGCGTTGGAAATCGCCTATGCGGGTTTCGATAATGCTTTGGAAAGTGATCTCATTGACAGTTACATCTATGAGATCAATGCGTTGCAAAAAAGGTATCAGCATCTCACCGAGCTAGCTTCCACGCAGCCTGTGAGACAGGAAAAGTCACTATACCAGCATTCCCCGATTCGTGCCCTGGTCAGCCATGTTTTCGGTTAACTGGTTCCTGCCGTAAGTCAGTCCGGCATATACTGTCTGAGAATTGTTCATCACCGGGCCGGAAGTATCCTGATCCTGGATCTGCCTGTACGCATCGCAGAGAGGTGCGATCACTTTGCGAATCTCTTCCAATATTGTGCGGTCTCTGCGGACTTCACATACAGCAAGTCTGCGAAGGCAGAACAGGTACAGTCTGGAAAGCTCTCCTGCCGGGCTGTATTCTCTGTGCAGAGAGTTCAGGAGCTCTTTGATACATCCCCTGGCTCTATGAACAGCTTCCACCAGTCCGGCATCATCTACTGCCTGCTCTCCGTCTGCCAGATATTGTAAGGTCATTTCATACAGGATCACGATCAACTGCGTGGAATTCGCCTGTGTAATCCGAAGTGTAAATTGTTGTTTGCATTCTTTTGTCATTCTGCCATGCCCTCTTATTCAGAACTTTCCTACTGTAACAACTGCAGTACCTGAGACGGTCTCTCGTTGGCCTGTGCCAGCATGGAGGTTCCTGCCTGTGCCAGGATCTGATAAGTCGTATAAGAAGTCATTTCTTCCGCCATATCTACATCCATGATACGGGAATATGCGGAAGTCATATTTTCGCTGGTAATATCCAGACTGTTGATCGTAGATTCCAGACGGTTCTGGAATGCCCCCAGTCTGCCGCGAACGGAAGATACATATTTGATGGCGCCGTCTACGCGATCAATGGCATCGTCCGCACCTTCTGCAGTGCTGACATCAACATTCTCAATTCCCATATTTTGCAGGGAAACAGCCGGAATATTTACTTCCAGCACCTGATGCTCATTAGCTCCGATCTGTAAACGCATAGCGCCGATACCTGTGGCATTGATCTTTAGATCCTTAACCGTTGTTCCTGTCTGTGCTCCATTCAAAGTTCCGCTCACATCAAGTCGCATCTCAAATCCGTTTTCTCCGGTGATAGTCAAAAGATCATCCTTCAGTTCAGTCTTCAGTGTCTTCGCATCCGGGAAACCATCTCCGAACGTCACATCTCCGTCTAGCACAATATTGCCGTCCGCATCCTTTGTCAGCGGTATAGACTTTATGGTATATTCTTTTACCGGCACATCGGTAGAATAGTAGTTCACCTTAACTTCCTGCTTGTTGGTATATCCCTTCAGATCGTACTCCCCATTCAGCAGTTTCTGTCCGTTGAACTCTGTTACGTCAGAAATTCTGGTGATTTCCTCTTTCAGTTGCTTTACTTCATCCTGTACCGTTGCACGGTCAGTATCCGACATGGTACCGTTCGCAGCCTTGACGGAGAGCTCATTGATTCGCTGCAGCATCTCACTGATCTCGGTCATGGCGCCATCTGCAATCTCGATAATGGATACGCCGTCGCTGGCATTCTGGTTTGCCACGGACAGGCCCTCGATCTGGGCATTCATACGTTTGGACATTGCCAGTCCTGCCGGATTATCCTTTGCATGATTGATCTTTAATCCGGAAGAAAGTCTCTCTAATGATTTGGACAGCAGGTCATCATTGGTAGATAAGGCATTGTTGGATAACATTGCCGATACATTGTAATTAATTCTCATGTGTTGTTACTCCTTACTTTCCGCTGCTGTCTGCGACAGCCTGCAGGAATCCTTTTGCCAGGCGGTACAGTTGCGCCGCATCTGCCCGGCTCTCTATTGTTTCTGCATTTTGCGTCTCACCGGCAGCCATCCTTGTCATATCCCGGGAGCTGACAACAGAAAGCTTTTCCGCTTTCCAGTCTGCAGAGGTATCTGTCTGAATCCATTCAAGGAATATATCGGAGGTCTTTTCCAGTTTCGTAACCTCTTCCGGGGTATTTCCTACGAGATAACCTTCGATGTGTTCTCCGTTGACCTGTAAATGCGCTTCCAGCTGTTCGTCTCCCGCATCTACCCGGATATCCACAGCCGAGGTCTCTCCGGTTCCCTGCTGTAGGGTAAGGTGCACTCCTGCCAGCTGGTCTCCCAGATACATCGGTAGGAAATATTCCTGCCTGTTCTGAAGATTTCCTGCAAGGCGCAGCTGTTTGTGTACCAGCTGTAACTGTTTCACATCCAGATGGCTCTCTGCCTGTTCCAGACTGATCGTCTCTGTCTCCTGTAAAGCATCCTGAAGCATGATCCGGTAATCATCTGCAAAATTCGGCTGATCCAGCTTTTCCCACAATCCGGAGGCTTCTGTTCCGGCAGGCTCCTCTCCGGTTGCCGCCACAGGTATTTCTTTCTCTTTGTTGTATTTCTTACGATAGCGTTGCAGGTCGCTGAACAGTTCCGCCGGATCCTCCAGCAGAGCCTGAGCTGCCAGCAGGTTAGAACTACTGGTATTTACCTCTCCCCTTTCCAACATTTGTGCTGCTCCCGGTTCGGTCTCTACCGCTTCCCGCATCTGCTGCAGACATTCCTGATAATATGCGTCTCTGCTCTCAGTGTCTTCTGACACATCTGTCAATATTTCTTTTGCCATCCCTACAGAAATCTGCTCTGAAATATTGTTCTCCGATAAACGTACTTCCTGTGTCAGTCCGGTATCATCCGACACTTTCCAGTCCATATGGGAGGTTCTTCTGCTCCTGGAAGCTGCCAGGAGTGTGGAAAATTGCAATTCTGCGCCGATATTTACCACCGCGCCTACTGCGGCACCATCTTCTCTCTCAATCTGGTGTACCATACGATAGATACCGATATAAGCTTTCCGCTCATTCTCCGTGATATCTTTCTTTTGTTCCAGCTGATACAGGAAACGGCTGTAGTCCTCCGCCTCTTCCTCATAACTCTGAGGATTTTCGGCAAAATAGGACTCCAGTTCCCCAAAAGTCTTCTCCAACGGATTTACGCCGTCCCGGATCATCTGCAATACATTCTTCGGTGTCAGTTTCTCAATCACTGCAGTGACCTGTTTGTCTGCTTCTTTGACTCTTTCGATATTTTCTGCAGTAATCTCCATCCGGTTATACGCGAGGATGCGGACCGCCCGCTGGTTCTCCAATGTTTTATCCAATGACATATCTGTCAGAATGTCATCTACATTGGAAAATGCCTTGCGGATGCTGTCCCCCAGATCTCTTCTGGGGGCTGTCATCAGTGTCTCATAACGTTCATTTGCTTCTGTATAGGCCGTCTGCAACGCCTTACCTTCGCTGTGAAATTCTGCCACGGTCTCCTGCGAAACTTTCTGTTTCAGGCTATAGGGTCCCAACACGCTGACCGGCAGTCCCGGCAGTTCGTTTGTCACCTGTACGGTCTGTGTATAGGTCTCATATTTTGCCACGGCATCCGCATCGTTGGGGAAATACTTATCCGCAACTTCTGCCTCCGCTCTACGCAGTGCTTCGATCAGCTGCTCCATAGGGGCCGTATCAATGGAAAAATCACTCTGTAAGAGTTTCACATTCACTTCCGCTGTCATGCGCAGCCGGATCTCTTCCAGTTGTTTTCTGGCCGCCAGATTCTCCGCCGTGACATCCCATTTTGCATCCGAGAACCAGTCCTGTACCATTTCTGTGGCTTTCTCGTATATATTTTCCTGCCGTGCCAGATTCGCATGAACAGGGGATTTCCCCTCCGCGAGTGCCGATGCTGCTGCCTGTGCAAAAGCATCCTCACTGACGGGATAGTCAATCGTATCCAGTTCTGCCAGCTGCTGCAAGGTATCCGTTGTCAGCGGCAAACCTGCTCCCACCAGCCACTGCGCTTTCTGGCGGTTCTCATCATTGACCGGCAGGCCGGCATCCGTGATCACCTTATCCATCTGGTCCTGCAATTCCTGCGGTACGGTATTCTGCTGTACTTTCGCACCGCTGTTCTCTGCCACATACAAGTTCCAGATCTCCGGCTCCAATCCATTATCTACAAGATACCCGACCTCGCCTTCCTTGGGCTGCTGCAGAGAAGATGCCAACTCCCAGGCGGTTTTTAATTCATCTACATTTTCAGGAGTCAGAGGTATATCCGTTGTCCGGAACTGTTCTTCAATACTTTGTGCCAGTGTATCGCTGCCCACAGCTGCCGCCAGGGTGTCCAGATCTATGTCGTCCGTGTATCCGGCAATGTTCTGTCCGGAACGCACCAGTTCTGCTTTGATCCTGTCCACGATGGTAACTGCGGTATCCTGATCCAGTTCTCTGGGGTCAAATCCGTCCTCACAAGCCTTCGCATAATCCTCCTGGGACATAGTATGTGACAGTAGTGTCATGTAATCCTGCTGTAATGCCACATTGGTGTTCCCGGCATCCTGCTGCAGTTCAATCAGGGATTTTCCCTTATTATTCTCTTCATTTCCCACAGGCATTGGGATCTGCCCACTCTCGTATACGGCTCCAAAAGTATTTGCATTCACACTTTTTTTATTGCGCTGTATCTTATCTCTGCCCCAGGTATTTTTCTCCGTCTGGATACTTTCTGTTCTATTTTCTGTATCAGTTACCGTCTGATTCTGAAATGTTATCTTCACGCTTGTCGTCCTTCCTGGTAATAACTCTTGAAATAACTATTCAGAGACTCATTCGCAAAATCGCTCTTTCAGAGCTTTCCTTTTGCCCATTGAGGCTATATCGCCCTATAAATATCACTAAATCCTCTTACGAATGCAAGCATTCAAAGAGGCCTTAGTGATATTTACATGTCTCTGAATAGTTAAGAAAAAAGATGAGTGCACCTTTGGGTCACACTCATCTTTTATTTCGGTCGTTTCTTATAATTTCTTAACCGGACTTAGAACAGAAATACAGCAGCTCCGTAAGGGGGCAGATCAAAGCTGATAGAATAATCCTTGTAATGGTAAGGCTTTTTCTCTGCCATGATCTCTGCGGGAATTTCATTGCCCCAGCCGCCGAAACGCTCCTCATCGCTGTTGAGCAGCAGCTTATATTTCTTCTTTTTCGGCACGGGTACGGTATAATTCTCCCATTTCATCGGAGTCATATTCAATACAAACAGCAGATTGTTCTTGCTGCTGGAACATTTTCTCACAAAGCAATAGGTGCTGTGTTCTGCATCATCCGCATTCATCCACTCGAAACCGTCCCAGGTATTGTCGATCTCATACATTGCAGGATACTTGCGGTACAGTTCCAACAATTCCTTTACATAGGTATGTACGCCCTGATTCAGCTTCTCACCTAACAGATACCAGTCCAGTTCGCGCTCTTCACTCCACTCACGCTCCTGTCCGAAATCCTGTCCCATGAACAGCAGCTTTTTGCCGGAATGTCCGAACATGTAGGTATAGCCCACACGCAGATTTGCGTATTTATCCGCAGTATAACCTGGCATCTTATTTACCATGGAACACTTCAGATGTACCACTTCGTCATGAGACAAGGGCAGAATGTAGTTCTCACTGTCATTGTAGCTCATGGCAAAGGTCATAGCGTAATGATTGCCCTTACGATACAGAGGATCCAGCTTCATGTATTCACAGAAATCATGCATCCAGCCCATATTCCATTTAAAGGAGAAGCCTAATCCCTCGCCTCCGATATCGCTGGTCACATTCGGCCACGCCGTGGATTCCTCGGCAATTGTCACAAATCCGGGATACGTTCCACGGATGACAGAATTCAGATGGTGGAAGAACTCAATGGCCTCCAGATTCTTGTTGCCACCGAATTTATTCGGCAGCCACTCACCTTCTTTTTTACCATAATCCAGATATAGCATGGATGCCACCGCATCTACACGGATGCCGTCCACATGGAACTCTCTGAGCCAGAACAAGGCATTGGCTACCAGGAAGTTCTTTACTTCATTTTTGCCGTAATTGAAGATTTTGGTTCCCCATTCGGGATGCTCTCCCAGACGGGGATCGGGATGTTCAAAAATGCACTGACCGTCAAATTCAGCCAAGCCATGGGCATCAGTTGCAAAATGCGCAGGTACCCAGTCCAGAATCACGCCGACTCCGGCCTTGTGCAGTTCGTTGATCAGGTACATGAAATCTTTCGGCGCTCCGTAACGGGAAGTCGGTGCATAGTAGCCGGTCACCTGATATCCCCAGGAACCGTCAAACGGATGCTCTGCAATACCCATCAGTTCTACATGGGTATACTTCATCTCCTTCAGATATTCTATGATCCGGTCCGCAAACTCCCGGTAATTGTAGAATCCTTCGGCGGTACCGTTGTTAGGATGCTTCATAAAAGAACCGATATGGCATTCGTAGATCGCCATAGGCTCTTTATTCATATCCTTTTTGTCCCGGGCTTCCATCCACTTGGAATCTCTCCAGTCAAAGCCTGTAATATCGGTGACGATAGATGCCGTACCCGGCCGGTACTCCGCATAATTGGCAAAAGGATCTGCTTTGTAGAGCTTTCTGCCATCCCTTGCATAGATCAGGAACTTATACATCGTTCCCTCTTCCACGCCGGGAATGAACAGCCCCCAGATACCGCCTTCTCCCAGCTTCTGCATGGGATGGGATTCCTCATTCCATTCATTGAATGTGCCAATGACATTCACCTGTGCTGCATTTGGTGCCCATACTCCGAAATAGACTCCCTGCACGCCGTCTTCCACCGACAGATGTGCACCCAGTTTTTTGTAAATATCATAATGGGTCCCCTGGGCAAAAAGATACTGATCTGCTTCGGAAATAAATACCTTCTCCTTCGTCATGACCGCGCCTCCCGCTATACAAAGTCTTTCTCGGTGAGGATGATCATATCCTCATCGTCATATCTCTTGGCAAACAGGACATCGAAGAAATGCTTCAATGTCTTTTTATTTGCATGAGCGATCGCTTCATCCACGATCTGCTTTACATCCACTACCGTAACCACATGATCTATCGTCTGCATATCTTCGATTCTGGTATGTAACGCCAGCTCTCCGAGTTCGTCAATAGAGTATTCCATCTCCCGTGCATACTGTTTGCCGAATGCCACCAGTGTGTTATTGCTGAGGGCTTCCACATCCATTCGTGCGGTAAAGCACTCTCTCAATTTTTCATGTTTCTCGAGGAATTTATCAATATCCCTCTTCGTATCTTCCAGAATAATTACGATTCCCTGACTCTCCTGCTGCAATGCCTTGTGAAGTACATTTGCCGTAGCATCGTTCATTTCGGATGCCTTGCAGATGATCAGCGCGCCGTTTTTCAGCTTGGATAAGGTATCTGCAGTATCCTTTTTATTCAATGCATGTCCAGAGATCTTTGCCACTTTTCCGGAGAAATTGCTGTCGGTTGCCTGAATTTCGCGAACCATGTTCTTCGCCAGAGATAAGGTATCCATACCCTCTTCTCCAGTGATGATCACGTTGCCGGTGTAGGCTGCCAGACTGATATTATCAATGGCCTTGACTAACTGCTCTCTGGCAGATCTGCTCTGGATAAAGGGTGCATACAGCTCTCTCTCTTCTCTGGTAAGCGCACGAACCTTTGCTTTGTCTCGCTCTACTGCGGGGCGCTCCGGCTGTTCCGGTGCTTCCCCGGCTTCCGGCGTTTCCTCAGCCGTCAGTTCTATCTCTTCGCTGGCTGTTTCCTCATCTACCGATTCTACTGCTTCCGCCGTGGGCTCCTCTACAGGCTCGTCATCCATTGCTTCTTCCGGTTCTGCCTGTTCCTCGTCTACGATTTCTTCCTGCTCATAGATTTCTGCTTCCGGTTCCGCAGGTTCCTCAAATTCTTCTGCTTCCGGCTCATATGCAGGTTCTTCCGCGAGTTCTTCTACAGTATCCTCTTCCGGAAGCTCTTCTACAGGCTCTTGTTCCGCTTCCTCTGCAGGAGCAGCCTCCGTCAGTTCTTCCACGGGTTCCTCTGTGGCAGGCTCTTCCGTGATCTCTTCCAGCTCTTCTACCTCATCGGTATCTGTTGTATCTTCTGCCACGGTATCTGCCGTGTCCGCAGCTTTTTCTTTTTCCAGTTTTTCCAGCAATCCGTCTCTTACCGCCTGCTCAAACTCCGTGAACATGGCTCCGGTCTGCTGTAATACATGTTGGCGAACCTCTTCTTCTCTCTTCTCCAGATTCTCCTTCTTCTTGCGTTCCCACTCTGCCAGAATATCCTCGATATTCATCTGGCCGGTGATCTGTTTCTCAATGCTCTCTGCCTCCGGCATTACCAGGCTGATCTGACCGTCGGATTCCTGTGCCAGCACATCGGCCAGTTCCTTGGGTGGCTCTACGGGAGCTTCCGGTACTTTCTGTGTTTCCGGTTCCTTCACGATTTCCTGTACTTCCGGTGTCTTCTGTACTTCAGATAGCTCCGGTACTACATCGGTTCTTCTTGCAACAACAGGCTCTTCCGGCAGAATCTCTTCCGTCTCTACCTGGGGCACCTGTGACAGATCGCCGATTTCTCCGGTCTCCCCAAAGAATACTTCCGAGCTCTCCATCTGCTCCGTCTCCGGCTCCAGATCGTCTTCACTGACATCTGCGATCTCTGGATAATCCAAAGACTCCGTATCGGAATCCCCGGGATCGATCATGGGTGCCACGATAGAACGGGTAATGGAATCCGAAGTCTCCTTCGCATGGTCCTCACTCAGTACCTCCCGCAGGCCTGCTGCCAGTTCTGCCTGTAGATTGATCGTATTATATTGTCCCACATCCATGGTCTTCACATGAATGTCGAAATCATCTTCCGCCGGCTGCGCGGGTGCCTGCTGGGGCTGTACCGGCTGCATCGGTTCATAGACTCTGGTGTCATCAATCACCTGATCATAAGCCCCCTCCTGCACATTGTCCGGATTGGAATCGTAACTTCCATCCTGTGCATAGCCCTGATTCGGGTCATAACTTCCATCCTGTGCATAGCCCTGGTTCGGGTCATAACTTCCGTCTTGTGCATAGCCCTGGTTCGGGTCATAACTTCCGCCCTGTGCATAGCCCTGATTCGGGTCGTAACTTCCGTCTTGCACATAGCCCTGATTCGGATCATAAGTTTCGTTCTGTCCATAACCGGGATCCTGCGCATAATTCTGAGAATACTGCTGCGTACCGGGCGCGTCAAAACGATGATCGTATTTTTCCTGCTGTTCCGGTGTTAGCGGCTGATGGAGCATTTTCAGCTCCATTGCCTTGATAACGTATTTGCCCTCGCCAAACCAAAGGATCAGCTCATCACATTCCTCTACACATCTGGCAGCAAGTCCTACTCTATGATATAGATAAGCCAACTCATATGCCCATTTTTCTCTGTAATCTCTCTTTTTCAGTTCTTCCAGAACAGCAATGCGCTCTTCCAGACTGACATCCTGCGCCTCATATAATTTGTACTGCAAAATATATCTGCCGGGATCCTTGGGCGCTACCTGCACAAACTCTTTGTAATACTCGATAGCCTGTACATACTCTTCCATTTTAATGGAAAGTTCGCACAGAGAATAGCAGATCGTCCTTCCTCCCGGACGGCGTTCATATGCCAGAAGCAGCATATCTCTGGCATCCTCGTATCTTCGATTGATCTTGTAAAGGTCACTGATAGTGCACAGCATCATAACACTTTTGACTCTGCGCCAGTCAATGGTATCCGCAATCTCCGCAGCCTGCGCATACTCCCCACGGCTGATCAAGTCTTTGATTTCTTCCGCTCTTAATTTATATTCACTCTTATCCAAGGTATTTCGCTCCCTTAACCTTTTCTTATCCTAAGCTTCTCATTTCCCCGGGTACACTACCCCACTTTTTTCTTATTCAGTGTACCATAGTACCCATTGATATGTCAAAATCAAACTGGGCAAAATGTATGGAAATCTCCCCTTCGGAATACTACCCGCGAAAGTGGGATGACTTCTTGGGTTTTTGACGTTTTTTCGCCTGTCGGATTGCTTCTTTGCGTCTGTTACGAAGGTCCTGATCCACCGAACGATACCGGGATCTGGAACGATTTCTTCTGCGGTTAAATCTCCAGGTCAGGCGGGTACTGCGGTGGGCAAAATGATAATTCTTGAAAAACGTACGTAATAACAGTGCAAGGAAGATCAATACCGCAATTCCCACGATACAGAAAAATACTTTTACCACATTAATGAAAATAACCGCAGGACCGCCGGAAGTGCTGTTTTCCTCCTCCGGGGATGTCTCCTGTGCAGCCGTTGGAATTCCACCATTGTTTCCGGTGTTATCTCCTGCTGTTTCGGTTGTCTCTGTATTGTCTGCCTCTGTGGTCGTTGTGCCTGACTGCGTTTCATCGGTTGCACCGCTTTCCTCTGCAGACTCCGTGGTCTCTGCCGTATTTTCCCGGAAGACACTACTGCCCTTTTCCGCTGCCGTAAAGTCCAGGGATGCCGTTCCCAGTACCACATCATTGTAAGTATAAGTGATCACAGCCACCTGTCCTGGTTCTGTATTATCATAGGAAATACTGGACACCGCATCCTGAAAGGTGATGGTGTTCGGCAAAGTGATGCTGTCCGTCTGGTTCAGTTCCAGAATCGGTTTGGAGTTGCCGAAAATATCATTCCCACTGTAAAAAGATCCTGCATTCTCGATATTATACTTGGTCTCTGTCTGAGAAATGTTCACTCTCTGAAAATTGCTGAAACCATAATCAAACAGAGTGATTGTATCTTCATAGTAATTCGGATTTTCGTCTTTCATGACCACACAGATCAGCTTCATGCCGTCTTTTTCCGCACAGGACACCAGTGTACTGCGGGCAACATCGGTGTAACCGGTCTTACAGCCTACCAGATACGGATATGCATATTTACCGCCGGGGATCAGTTCCATCTTGTTGACTTCCATAATATCATCTGGCTGGCGTTCCGACGGCAAAATATGCAACATATGTGTCATTGTCATTTTACACAGCGCTTCGTTGGCAAAAAAAGCTCTTCCGATCATCGCCAGGTCATAGGCACTGGTGTAATGATCCTCATTGGGAAGTCCGTTGGGATTGACGAAATTGGAATCAACACACCCCAGTTCCTTGGCTCTTTCATTCATGATCGGTGCAAAGTCCTGCCAGGTCGTTCCGGAAATATGCTCTGCTACCGCGAAAGAAACTTCATTGGCGGAGCGGATCAGAATGGCATTCAGACATTCCTCCATGGTCAGCTGCTCGCCGGGGTCAATAGCGATATGGTTGCTTCCGGGATCAATATCGTGTACCGCATCATAGGAGAAATCCACGATCTCATCCATGCTGCAGCGCTCGGATGCGATCAATGTTGTCAGAATTTTGGTGGTACTGGCAGGGTATTCCTGCTGATGAATATTTTTGGCATAAAGGATCGCTCCGGTATCCGCATCCATCAAAATGGCGGATCCTGCGCTGACTACCGGTCCCGTAGGCCAGTTTGCCACTTCATTGGACTGAATGGCCAGTGCCTGATTGCGGGCGATGTTCTCTTCTTTGATCGTTGCAGCAGAGACACTAAGCCCCTGAGATGCAAAAAGGCAGAGAGCGCTGATTCCCATCACTGCCCTGGTTAAAAAACTTCTATATGAAAAATGCCTGAAAAACTGCATGTATAAATCCTTCCTGATATCTTCAAAATAAAATGGTGTATGATAATGCGCATTCTTTATCATACACCATTTTACCTAAAAACCAAAGTCTTATCTCTATTTTTTAATTCTTTTTAAGACCTTCTGCGAACGCTGTCATTCTCTATACGGAATACCGTAAATGTTCCTGTCCGTCGAAGTCTTTCCACACAAAATTTTTGCCTTCCCAGATCATGTATCCGTGCCAGCTTTCTTCCTTTGGAATCGACACGGACCCCGGATTCATGCAGATATACTGCTCTGTCTCATGAACAACGCATTTCGGCACATGAGTATGACCGTGCAGTAAAATATCTCCGGAATGCAATGGCGGCAGTTTCTGCTCATTATAGATATGTCCATGGGTGGCATAGATTGCCTGCGTCCCTTCCGCAAGTACACAATAATCACTCAGCACCGGAAATTCCAGCACCATCTGATCCACCTCCGTATCGCAATTACCGCGTACACAGTAGATATCATTTTTCCGCTCGTTCAATAAAGCGATCACTTCCTTGGGCGCATAATCTCTGGGCAGATCATTTCTGGGGCCGTGGTATAAAATATCCCCCAGTAAAAGCAGCCTGTCGGCCCCTTCCTCCGTATATGCTTCCAACAGTTTTCGACAGTAATATGCCGATCCGTGAATATCCGATGCAATCATCCATTTCATAAATTTTCTCCTCCTACTGCCAGTATAATCCCCCGGCCTGTGACTTGACAAGCTTTCTCAGATAAAGTACATTGACAATACAGATTACTATTAAGAAAGGCTGAGATTACCATGAGGTTACGAAATATTACCGGTTCCCGGGAAGTTATTGCGAAAAGTCCCTATGTCGTACCGGAAGATACCCTGGAAGCATGCCCCGGAACCTGGCATGAGATTTTCGGAAACGATCATCCGATCCATATTGAGATCGGTATGGGAAAAGGACGTTTCTTAAATACCCTTGCAAAGCAGAATCCGCAGATCAATTATGTGGGAATTGAAAAATATTCCAGCGTATTGCTCCGCGCGATCCAGAAAATGGAAGAGGACGAGCTTCCCAACCTGAAATTCATCCGTATGGATGCAGAAGACATCGATAAGGTATTCGGAAAAGGTGAAGTGGACCGCATTTATCTGAATTTCTCCGATCCTTGGCCCAAGGACCGTCATGCGAAGAGAAGACTTCCTTCGAGACAGTTTCTGGCCCGCTATGATGTGATCCTGAAAAAAGAGGGTACGCTGGAATTCAAGACAGACAACCGCCCGTTGTTTGATTTTGCAGTAGAGGAACTGGAGCCCGCCGGATGGAAAGCGCAGGTGATCACCTACGATCTGCATAACGATGCCGCGCTGATGGAGGGGAACGTCATGACCGAATACGAGGAAAAGTTTTCCTCCGTTGGCAATCCCATCTGCAAATATATTATTTACAGATAAGGCCCCGAATATAGAATCTTATTTTTGAGATACTATCAACAACAGATAACAGAAAGGAAGGATACTTATGGAATATACGTTTACCGTTGCTAATTTTGAGGAAGAAGTTCTGAACTCCCCTCTGCCCGTTCTGGTAGATTTCTACGCAGACTGGTGCAATCCCTGCAAGATGATGGCTCCTACCGTGGCAAAGCTGGCAGAAGCTTACGAGGGAAAAGTAAAGGTCGGCAAGATCAATGTGGATGAGAACATGACCATCGCCCAGAAGTACCGCGTGGCAAGCATTCCGAATTTTGTGATCTTCAGAGACGGACAACCCGTGGCCAACTTCGTCGGCGCCATGTCCGAAGCGGACTTCCGTGAGAAGCTGGAGCAGGTGATTCTGTAAAAATCAGTTTTTTAAACCCGGGTACGGTGAGCGGATGCCTCTGCCGTATCCGGGTTTTTGATTTTTTACAGATATTTTCCCGTAATGCTATCGGCATCTGCCTTGATCTGCTCCAGAGTTCCTACAGCAACGACCCTGCCGCCATCTGCTACGCAGCTGATTTTGCTCATTTATGAGGTGGTGGCTCAAATAATTAAAACAGATCCAGCATAGTGTCCAGATAGATTTCTTCTCTGACCTGCAGCTGGTACTCCGGCTTCGTCATATAGTACAGTAAAAATTCCAGAACCAGTGCACTGCCCAGTCCCCGGCCCTCGATCTTATAATTGGAAAATCCCATGGGCAAGTAGATCTTCTGAATATCTTCCACGCTGATAAATCCGGGATTTTTCATAGCTTTGGAAAAACGATACCCCTCCTCTGCCCCCGGTGAGGTACAACTAAAATCCGGCTCCTCTCCCAGATTCCTGCGGCTGACGGCTTCGTAGCATTCCTTCCTGTCCTTGCAGCCAAAATAGCAGCACTCATTGCATAAAAACTCCACTTTGTCTTTCTGTGATTCTGTCAGCGTATTTAATTTTTCATAAGCCTTGTTCAGGCGGAAATCCGGTACAACATAGCGAAAATCTTCTCTGTCTGTTTCCTTTTTTAACGCTTCAAAATCCGTCAGTACTTTTGTGGTGGAGGATATCAGATAAAGTTGCGGATAATGACTTTTCAAATACTGTAACAGCAGTTCCGAATGGACGATCACGCCGTTTTCCGGGGTTGTATTTTCCGCAAACAGGGCACAGAGTTCATTGCATTTTCCGTCGGAAAGATGTTCTTCGATAAGCTTTGAATTGCTGAAGGTCAGACGGGCTGAGATCCCGTATTCCTGTAACAGTGCCAGCACTTCTCCTGCGTCGTGATCCTCCAGTGAGACCCGGCCGCCTCCCCAGATACAGTCCGGTGGGGCTCCGTAGATGGAACCGATGTCGCACCAGTCGTAAAAATATTCCCGGTGCTCCCGAAACAACGGCAGGAACATTCTGTATAATTCATAGAATTCAAACAGACCGGGAAGATGGTAATGGGCTGTTTGTTTATTCATGTTTCTGCTTCCTCCGTATTATTTTTCATATTCAAAATATTTCAAAAATCCCCATTTAGAAAATGTTAAACAGGGATAACCATAGGTATATTATAGCCTATCCAGAAAAATGAGACAATTGAATATAATTAAAATTCCGGCGACCACCTCTCTGGTAATCGCCGGAACCACGTTTATTTATTTTCCCCAGACTTCCTCCGCCACTTCTTTCACAAGTCGGAGTTTTGCCCACTGTTCTTCCTCGGTCAGCTTGTTGCCGATCTCGCAGGAAGCAAATCCGCACTGGGGGCTTAAGTATAATCTTTCCAGTGGAATGTATTTTGCCGCATCATGGATTCTGTCAATGACAAGCTGTTTGTCCTCCAGTACGGGAGACTTGGTAGTGATCAGTCCCAGAACAACCTTTTTCTCCCCGGATACCTTGGCCAAAGGTGCGAAACCGCCGGATCTCTCATCATCAAACTCCAGGAAATAGGCATTCACATTCTCTTCGCCGAACAGGATATCCGCTACGGAATCATAGGCACCCTCGCTTGCGTAGGTGGAATGGAAATTACCGCGGCATACATGGGTGTTGATGATCATATCCTTCGGTGCATTGGCAATCACCTTATCGTTAATATCCTTGTGGGCTTTCTGGAACTCCACAATTCCCTCTCTGGTGGTTCCGTACAGGGTATGACCGATCTTGTCTGCGAACATGCCCCAGGTGCAGTCATCCAGCTGTATGTTCCGGCATCCTGCCGCATAGAGATCATCGATCACTTTTCCGTAGGCCGCCACGATGTCATTTACCAGTTCCTGCTCATTCGGATAATGCTTCTCTGTGCAGCCTCGGTTAAAGGGCATGGTAAACTGTGCCAGAAACTGGGCGGGAGAAGGTATGGTCTGCTTTGCTACGGTATTTTCATCCTCTAATGCTTTTACAAACCGGAAATGATCTACAAAAGGATGCTCCCCGGTCAGTCCGATCTTGCCTACAATATAGGTATCATCCACCATGGCCGCCTCGCCGTGGAACGGAAGTCCCGTCTTGGTAGGGGTATGGCCGATGCCGTCGAATCCCCACATGAAATCCAGATGCCAGGTGGCTCTGCGGAATTCACCGTCTGTGATCACATGATAGCCCAGCTCTTTGATCTTGCTCACAAGCTCTGTGATGGCTTCATCTTCCACTTTCTTCAGTGCCGCAGCATCGATCTTTCCTTCATTGAACTGTCTTCTTGCTTTCTTCAACTTCTCCGGTCTTAAAAAACTTCCTACGAAATCATAGCGAAAAGGTGTCTGTAAATTGCTCATTGTCATTCTCTCCATTTCTTTGTCGTTTTTTGAATTGTCCTCATTATAAGAGAAATGATGAAATCCGCAAAATACGTAAAAATAAGGGTTGTCCATAGTTTAAAACTATGGACAACCCATTCATCCTAAATACTTCTGCAGTGCTTCCAGGTAGGTAGTACCCAGTCTGTTGAGCATTCCTTTTCTGTGTGTGATATAACCGATCCGCATGTCACTCTCATCTGCCAGTGGCACGGCGATAATATCTTTTCCGTTTAATTTTTTATCGATCACGCCGCTGCACACGGTGTAACCGTTCAGGCCGATCAGCAGATTGAACAGTGTCGCTCTGTCCCGCACACGGATATTTTTCCTGCGTTCAAAATCAGAGAAGATTTCCTCTGAAAAATAAAAGGAATTGTGCTCTCCCTGTTCAAAAGACAGGTACGGGTATTCTTCCAGTTCTTCGTTCGTAATTATGCTGTTACCCGCCAGCGGATGTTTTCTGCTGATAAATACATGGGGACTGGCAACAAACAACTGGTGGAATTCCAGATCATGGGATTTCAACAGCTTGCTGAGTACCGCTTCATTGAAATCATTCAAAAACAGGATTCCGATCTCGCTGCGCAGACGCGCCACATCTTCTATGATCTCATAGGTCTGTGTCTCCCGCAGGCTGAAATCGTATTCTTCCTGCCCGTACTGTTTAATCAGGTCCACGAATGCGTTGACGGCAAAGGAATAATGCTGGGTGGATACGCAGAACTGTTTTTTGCCCCCGGGATTTCCCTTGTATTTATCCTCAAGGATCGCCGCCTGCTCCAGCACCTGTCTCGCATATCCCAAAAAGTCATCTCCCTCTTTGGAAAGCGTGATCCCCTTGTTGGTCCGGTTGAAAATAACAATATTCATTTCCTTTTCCAACTCGTGGATCGCGTTGGTTAAACTAGGCTGTGAAACATACAGCCTGTTGGCTGCTTCCGTGATGGTGCCGGTCTCTGCTACCGTTATTACATACTTTAATTGCTGAAGTGTCATTCTTTTCCCTATTTTTTATCCTTTTTACTTTCACCGTAAATGGCGACAGCAACGCACAGGATCGCTGCTGCAATCGCCAGCCAGAATGCCAGATCCATATATTGTCACTCCCAAAGTTTTCAAAATCTCTTCCTGAGGTTAGCACTCGCTAACCTCCGTGTCAATCATTCTTCCTTTGGGAAACAGGATTTATTCTCAGACAATATCTTTCAGTTCTTCCTCTTCCTGGCGTTTCATTTTCTCGATTTCTTTTTTATCCATACGCTCGATCACACGGGAAAACAACACGGTTCCTACTATAAACGCGATCACTTCCAGCGTAAGGTTGTCTCCGAATATCAACGTTGCCACAAAAAGGATCAACGCACTGATGATCATTCCGGCTTCTATATATTTCAGTTTTTCCCGCCAGCGCTGCATCATAAGATCAGTCCCTCCCTTGCATCCACACCAGTCTCCCTGCGGTTCAGGTAATCAAACGAAATCATCTTATGTTTCACATAGAGCCGCTCGAGTGTCATAATGGGAATCTTGTAAGAATCTCCCCGTTCTTCCCAATATCCCACGCCGTCTTCTCTCTCCTGCTCGATCAGCATGTGAATGTACGGATCTTTGTCGGTGTAGCAGATGTAGAACTTTTTCAGGCTTCCCATAGTAGGCGTGACTGCGATCTCCACATGGCCCGTCCGGTATTTCGCCAGCCACTTGATGGCATATTCGATCTGGGAAAAATCCGTGACGGTCTCCACCTTATCCCCGTAAGTTAAGGTGAATGTGTAGGTCAGAGACTTGTCGATCTTATACTTGGTGTATTTCGTTTTCTCCTTGTGGTATTTGACAGAAAAGTGAACACTAATCACAAAGATCACCAGACCCAGCAGAAACATGATAAGCGGCGGCAGGATCTGCTTCTCCTTTGTCGCACCGCAGAAATAAATAACCGGGAACACCATAAATACCAGTCCCACCATAATAAGACCGGAATAAAAGGATTCCCAACTCCTTTTTGTAAACATATTCTCCCCACTCCTTTGTATTATTTTCCACCATAGTAACACAAGAGTGGGGCTATCGTCATCTTTTTTAGAAAAGAATGTCCTCCGGCCGGATCTTATCTTTCTCCGTAATGGGACGGATCACCCGGCAGGGAACGCCTGCTGCAATCACTCCCGCCGGAATATCATGGGTAACCACACTTCCGGCGCCGATCACAGAACCCGCGCCGATGGTTACACCACCGCAGACCGTGGCATTTGTTCCGATCCATACATTTTCTTCCAGCGTGATGGGTGCAGAAGTACCGATTCCCTGACTGCGCTGTCCCGGGTCAACCGCATGTCCGGAGCAGGCCAGACAGACGCCGGGCGCGATAAATGCACCCGCACCGATATTGACGGGTGAGGTATCCAGAATGACACAGTTATAATTGATGACTGTAAGTCCGTGGGTATGAATATTAAATCCGTAATCGCAGTGAAAATCCGGTTCAATGCCTGTCATCGGATGACAGGTTCCCAAAAGCTCCTGTAAGATTTCCCGCCGCTTCTGCTGTTCCTTCGGAGCTGTCCGGTTATATTCCCAGCAAAGCTGTTTTGCCCGGTTCTGTTCCTCTCCCGGGATATTTTCATAGCCACTGGCATAGGCCGCAGGGCGCTTCATAATGTCTATAACGTTCATGTTTTACGCTTCCTCGCTTTTTCTTTTCCCGAAAACCTCACAATTTACAGTAATGTCACCATTCTCCTGGATGATAATATTCTGCCAGTGAAATGTATTTTCATTTCTTTCCACGAAACGCCATTTTCTATTGGGATTTTCCAGAACAGTTCCCGTCAATATTCCATTTTCCATGGTAAAACACAAATTTGTAAATTTACTCTTGCATGCATATACCATATCATAACAATGGGTCTTTGAATTATATATTCTGAGTCCGACACCATACTCACCATCCGGCTGTGGAGAAGTCTCCCTCGTTGCTCTGGAAGGACATATGAACATATCTTCAATACCTATCCCGTTGAGTACCCGTCTGAAGATCCACTCTCCTTTTAACTGGCGCTGCGGCCTGCTACGATCACCATCTATAAATTTATCTTTATAATCAAATTCCCAATCACCCAGCAATGGTGCAAACCAATCATATTCCTCCGGAATAGTTTCTTCCGATCGTCCATATAAAGCTTCTATAAAGCTATCCATATCTTTATACCTTCCCTATATCTGCATCATATTAATCCTGCAATAATCGCCCTCACATCTTTTATCCCCGAAAGCAATCCTCGACCTGTTTCACAATCGTTTCATCCAGCCAGCCCTTTTTCGCCATATCCCACAGGATCTCACAAGCTTTTTCGTGAGACATGCCCTGTTTATAGGGACGACTTTCGGTCAGTGCCTGATAGATATCTATACAGGCCATCATGCGCTCCTGCGTGTTCAGTTCTGCGGCGGTCTTCCCGAAAGGATATCCGGTTCCGTCCAGCCGCTCATGGTGGAATGCCGCCCAGTCGCGGATCTCGTCAAAATCATCTACGCCTGACAGAATATAATAGGTATATGCCGCATGATGTTTCATCACAGCAAATTCGTCCTCCGTAAGCCTTCCCGGTTTCTCCAGTATCTCATTTCCTACCGCTACTTTTCCGATATCGTGCAAAGCGCCCGCAAGGTACATTTTCTCCACGGTTTCTTCATCAAATCCCATATAGCGGCTCAACCGTTCCGCATCCTCTGCTACACCGATGGAATGGGTGCTGGTGAATGGAGATTTGTAATCGACGATCTGTGCAAAAAAGCTTGCCAGCTCCTCGATCTGCGCAAAGCTTAGCTCCTGTTTGATGCGGGGGATTTTCTCCCACAGATTTTTCTCAAATCTATCCTCTCCCAGTGTCAGAAAATGCGGCAGGGGAAACGCCCGCAGGAAAGCATCCACACATTCCTTGTCCACAACGGTTCCTTCATTTTTGTGAAGATATCCACAAGCTTTATTGAAAATATCCTCCGTGAAGCCCTTTGCACCGTACGCCCGGTCCAACAGATCGCTTAAATGAATGATGCGGGAAAAAAGCGGAACCTCTTCCCACGTTTTTTCAAACGGTCCACTCCCATTGGCATTTTCATGGTGATACAGAATTACATTCTTCACATCCGTATGGAAGGGAAGTCTCTGTATATTTTTTTCACCCAGGGTACAGTGAATTCCTACCTGAGAAGCTTGCACAACATTTGCAACATCCTTATGTAATTCTTCCTGAATATACTGTGTCAGTGCATTATCATGAAGCAGGGCACATGCTGCCAGATCCTGCAGGCTCTCACCGCTGATTCCCAGCTGCTCTGCCATGCAGACACTCATGTATGCCACACGCTTCGCATGTTTGTCAGACACATGTACCAGCTCTGCCTCCACACAGTCCAAAGCATACGAACAGGCTGACAATAATCCTAAAACATCCAGTAACATTTCTATATCTCTCCAATCTCTTTATAACACACCTATTATGACAATGATTTATGTGAAAAGCAAGCATATCCTGGACAATAAATTATATCAAAAAGGAGCAACTCCCGGTACTGCAGAGTTGCTCCTTCTTACTGTCCATCGATCGGATTATGTTAGCTATTGATCCTCTTAATTACTTCTTCCATTACAGGCATCGCAGGTATTGCTCCTTCTCTCTCAACACATAGGGAAGCCACCGCATTTCCAAAGCGGACACATTCTATCATTTCCTGTAAAGAATATTCTTCTATACGCTTACCGGATTCACAAATCTTATATAAAAAGCCTCCCATAAAAGAATCTCCGGCACCGGTGGTATCCACAACTTTGCTGGAATAACCTGAAACATATGCTTCCTGCTGATCCTGCAGATATACAAACGATCCTTTTTCGCCTAAAGTAATGAGTACTATTTTTGCGCCATACTCTGTTATGCTCTCTGCTGCTTTCCGAACATCCGTATAACCTGTTAATAGCTCAATCTCTTCTTCTGATACTTTAACGATATCTGCATATTCTAAAATACTTCTCATCCATTTACAGGCTTCTTCCTGTGAATCCCATAAACTGGCTCTGTAATTCGGATCATAAGAAATAATTGTTCCATTATTTTTCGCAGCTTTTAATGCAATAAACTCTGCATTTCTGGATAGTTCATCTGTTAACGACAAAGAGCCTACATGAAGAATACGGCTTTGGCAGATGATATCTTTCCGTATTTCCTCAGCCTTCAGACCGATATCTGCTCCAGGTTTTCTGGCAAACGCAAAATTTCGTTCTCCGTTATCTGCCAGTTTAACAAAAGCAAGTGTTGTAAAATAGTCTGCATCACTTATTAATCCTTCGGTTGAAACACCGCATTTATCCATGGTTTCCTTTAAGAAATCTCCCAGGAAGTCTTCTCCTATTTTTCCGATAAATGCTGTTTGGGCACCCAGCCGTTGTGCCGCAACCACAACATTAGCAGGTGCACCTCCCGGATTTTGTGTATAAGACAATGTTTGTCTTTCACTCTCTTTTTTTCCGGTAAAATCAATCAATATCTCTCCCAGAGAGGTAATATCATAATGCCGTTTTGTCCTATATTTTATATCTACGCCTATATTTCCTTGTGGGTATAATTTTCCTGTATAGCGATATAAACCATGCTCCCACAATAATGTAAATGTATTTCCGTCTATGAGGATATCAATATCTGTTTCTTTTTCCATCATTTCACAGGGCACAGTCCGTATACCATATCTGGAAGCTCTGTCTGCCCGGTTATAATTCACGGTCATTTCTTTCTTTGAAGAATCAAAGCATATTGTCACGGTATGCCTATCTGTATCATATAGATCAATACACAACAACTCTCCATCTCCCGGCAGCTTTCCCTTCAGTTCTACCATAACCGGCTCACTTTGCGGTGGTATGTTTTCACCGGTCCAATGTTTTTCCAATGTTCTGCTGAAGAGCTTCATCTCAGCTTTCACTTTATCAGCCACTTTTGCGCACAAGCGCCTGTTATCATCTAAATACCACACTCGTGATACATCCAGTATTCCACGATACCCCTCCTTGGGACCGAAATCCCGGATCCAGGGCATCCACAGCCAGCCGCCCAGCCAGGCAACAGACCGTATTTCCCCATGCAATACCGGATATGTCTGTGCCGCATAATAATGAGTTCCAAGATCCAAAGTTCCGCTTATCTCTTTATGGAATTCACATTTGTCAAAATCCATCTGTCCGGACAGATATAGCGTCGTTACACTGTCTTTTTCATACATCGGCGAAGTTGTCAAAAACCAGACATCATCAAGGCAGAAGGCATCCGGACATTCAAACATTCTGCCCTCACCGGGCTCTGCTTCGTACAAAATTCCGCTATACGTCCAATGGTACAGATCGGTAGAAGAGAACAGATAAATTCTTCCGCAGCTGTCCGGATGTTCAATTCTTCCGGTGGATCCTCCACAGATCATTCTCCATTTCCCTTGTGCAAAAAACACCTTGGGATCTCGAAAATCTCTTCCTCCCTTTTCCGGGACTTCTTTTATCAGCGGGTTTTCTTCTGCCTTTACGAAATGTATCCCATCCTTCGACACTGCCAGATTTTGCGTCTCAAAAATACCGGTTTCATCTTCCGTTCTTCCTGTATAGAATAAAAATAACTGATCATCATGTACAACAACCGATCCGGAAAAGCATCCGCCGTTTTTATCGTTATCATAGGGCATATCGGGGACCAGTGCCGGTTCCAATTCTTCCCAGTGTATCAGGTCCCGGCTTACCGCATGCCCCCAGTGCATACTGTCCCAGTTATCATGGTACGGATTATACTGATAAAATAAATGATATTGTCCTTTAAAAAACACCAAGCCATTAGGATCATTGATCCAGCCTTTCCGTGGTGTAAAATGTAGGGATGGCCTTACGATTTCTCTCATTTTCTTATCCTTTCACTGCTCCTGCAGTCATACCACTTATAATATACTTCTGCAAAATGACATAAAATACCAATTCAGGAAGCATGATCATCAGACTCGCTGCAATGATCCCACTGTAATCCATGGAATATTGTCCTTTAAACATAGATGTCATTAACGACACGGTGTTTAAGGCATTATTCTGAATAAAGGTTGATGCAAACGGGAACTCATTGTAAATATAAACTGCATTAAAAATAATGATCGTCACGAACGTCGGTTTCATGACCGGAATCACTACTTTGGTACACAGCTTAAAAAGATTGCAGCCGTCGATAATTGCTGCTTCTTCCAATTCTCCGGGGATATCTCTCAAAAATCCGGTAAACAGTAAGGTATTGAACGAGATGTTCACTGCAACATACGGCAGGATCAGTCCCAAACGGGTTCCAAGGATTCCCATCAATGAATCAATCCGGTATACCGGAAACAGTAGCACATAAATAGGAATGCCAATCCCGACCAGCAGGAACAGATACAATGTTTCCGATGCCTTATGGTTTCGAAAAACCATTCTGGCAATTGCGAACGAACTCATAAAAGTAAATAAAATACTGAAAAAAGTAGATATTACTACCAGTAAAATCGTGTTAAAATACATTCTGGAAAAATCAATAGTATCGATCGCACGCTGATAATTTTCAAAGCTTATTGTCTGCGGCAAAGAAAGCGGACTGTTGACAATCTCATTATTTGTCTTTAATGAAAGCAACATAGCCCACAGTATGGGCATGACCAAAAGAATAATCAATCCCAGCAGACATATGTAAAAAATGACTTTTTTTATCGATATTCTCTTGTTTCTCATGTTTAACTCCTTTGCTTCCTCGTTGTGATCTTAATATAGGAAAACGAGCCCAGAATTGAAAGTAACAGAATTGCAACCGCAATTGCCATTCCATATCCATACCTTCTGGATGTAAATACTGTAAAATACATATATGAGGTAAGCAGCTCCGACTGATGAGCAGGTCCTCCGCCTGTCATCTGATATACCAGTTCATATATTTTAAATACGCCTGTTACCACCAGAACAATATTAATAATAAAGGTCTCTTTCAGCATAGGAATTGTCACATAAAACAAGCGTTGTAACAAATTGGCTCCATCAATATCGCAAGCTTCGTAAATATCTCCCGGTATTGCTTTGATTCCGGATAAAAAAATAGTTCCATGGAAACCCAGTACCTGCCATGTGAATACGATCGCCAATGACAATGGAGACCATTTAGTTCCACCGATCCATTCAATAGCAAGCATATCCAGTCCTATTTTGTGCAATACACTATTTACCAGCCCATAATTAGGATTCAGGATATATCCCCAGATAATTCCTATGATAATAGGCGCTATTACATAGGGAGCAAAAATCACCATTTTAAAAAATGCGTTTCCGTGAAAATTCTTGTTCATCAATAATGCTGCCATAAAAGATCCAACGATCAGGAATATCACACTGAATAACAATACTAAAAATGTATTTTTCAATGCGATCAGAAATAGCTTATCATGGAACATAGCAACATAGTTTTTTATTCCCACAAATGATGCTTTTCCAAGACCACTGTAGTCCGTAAAGCTATAATAACATGCGATAAACACAGGAATAATAATAAATACTGCATAAATCATAAGAGTCGGAAGCAGCATAATGATTTTTGCTTTCTTTGTACTCAACCAATACATAGCTTTCTCCCTTTCCATTCTATAGAAAAGAGCGGTATTACTTAATTTCATACCGCTCTTTTGGTTTTATCTTTCGGCACTTTGTAAATTTTCTACATAATCAGCTGCTTGTTCCGGTGTGTAAACGCCGGTCATAACACCGAAGGTAGCATCAAAATATCCATATGCCACATTGGACGAAAGTGAATTAAACGGCTCAGTTACTGCTTTCCAGTCATCATTTAATGCCGTGATCATCGTGGAAAGTACAGGATGTTGGCTCTCATCAATCTGTCCATTATATGTAGAGCACGGTAATGCCGCGGTATCCTCGGCAATGATCCTGGTTCCCTCTTCGCCGTAATAGAACTGCCAGAACTGCATAATTGCATCTAACAACGCAGGATCTTCTTCTGCTGCCTTTGAAGATACTACATAAACACCGCCGGATGCCTTGATTCCGATCTGCTGCTCATACTGGCTGTCGGAAAAGGTAGGTCCCCAGAAAAATCCGATTTTAGAAGCCATATCACTTCCCTCAAAATCACCGATATCCCATGCTCCGGAATTGAACATTGCTGCATTTCCACCCAGGAACTGCTCTTTTGCTTCAAAATATCCAATATTAGAAATGTCCTTTGTGAAAGTTCCTTTTTCACGCATTTCTTCTACTTTTTCAAAATAGTGAATAAAATCTTCGTTATTCCAGGAAATGCTTCCATCCTTCAGACCGTCAAGCTTTTCAAAAAATCCATATCTTGCCAGCATTGTCTCAAATGCCCAGATACTGTAATTATCCTGCGCACCCACGGTCAGCGGTGTGATTCCGGCTGCATTCAGCTTATCTACCGCATCCAGGAACTCTTCATAGGTAACAGGCACTTCTTCGATTCCTGCCTGCTGGAAGAGATCTTTGTTATAATAAAATCCTACCATCATAACTTCACTGGGCATTCCCACATCTTTACCGTCAACGGTACATGAATGCACCAGTCCGGGAAGAAGGCTGTCATTGATACCATACTGATCCAATGCATCTGTCAGATCATATAAATACCCATTCTGTGCAAACTCCTTTGCGGTTGCCTGCTCCAGCCAGAAAACATCCGGAAGCTTATTTTCTCCTGCCAGTAAAGTCATCTGTGTATTATGCTCGGACACTTCTTTGCCCGTAATATCAATTTTAATCCCCGGATGGCTTTCTTCAAAAGCAGTAATAATCTTCTGCAGATGCGGCTCCTGTGCCTGAATATCAGCAACATGCTCTGCAAACTTGATCGTGATCTCTCCGGATCCATCTGCAGTCGTAGAGCTCTGCGCAGTCTCTGCGCCGCCTGTAGTTCCTTCTGCATTTCCGCATCCAGCCATTGTAAACAGCATAGCGGCCGCACAAGTAAGTGCCATCATTTTTCTCCAATACTTTTTCATCATAATTGTACCCTCCTTATTCTTGTACATGAATATCATCTAACGTCCCATACAGGATGTCAATATGTTTGCACATTTTCCCATTCTCTTCCTTCTGACTGTAGATACCCCATGCTTTTCCACAGATGAAGAAACTGGACATTTCACCTTCTATTGCAGGATGGAATGACAAGGTTCCGCGATACATATCACTTTGCAGTCCCAATAATGCATTCAGCACTCCCCAGCTTGCCATTGCTCTGCAATAATGATGACCGGACTCGATCTCACTGAACGGATTCCTCTTGTATCCGTCATAACGATCCCGAATTGACTTTACCACCGTCAGACCTTCCTCTACACAACCTGAATAAATCAGATTAACGGCTACTTCATACTCTACTCCTGTCCACACCTCTCCGGCATAGGATAACGGGAATTTAGGTCTGCCGCCTTTCGGCCAGGTAGCTACTACCATTCCATGCTCTTCATTGATTGCATATGCTCTGTGCACACTGTCCGTATGATAAAAATCCGTTTTATAATTATACTTGAATACGGATTCCATAGCAGATTTTACATGCTCTTTCGGTAAAATTTCCCCGATTCCGGCCATATATGCCAGGAACTGTCCGAGAAGCTGATCTGACAAACAGCCTTTTCCGAATTGATATTTATATTTATCAATCTCCTTCTGTACCTGAATATAATATTCTCCGTCAAACATCAGTTGATCGGCTCTTGCAGCTCCTTTTTCGTAAGCATCTGCGTATAGCTGATGATGTTCTTCGTCTCCTACGATCTCAGCCATCTCTTCACAGCATTTCAGTGCTGCCAGGAAGATACTGTCCGTCATGGGATTCGGTCCGTAAAATTCAATATCATAGGTTGTATTCTGCTGACCGTCCAGTACATCATCTCCATCCAGATCCCATTGTTTCAGGGCATATTCCATTGCCAACACTACTTTGGGCCAAATGGTCTTCAAAAATTCCACATCCCCGAGATTCTTGAAATCCCGGTAGACACGAACAACACTTCCAAGTTCTCCATCACAGGCCGGAACCATTGCATACCGTTCCTGATCAAATACGGAAAACATTCGTGTAGACATGCATCCTGTCTCATCTGTTTCTCTCAAAAATTCTACATTACGCATAGTTTTTTCAAGATCCGGGAACAGAAAAGCAACCGTCTGTGCATAATTCCATACATGAGGCACACTACCGTAACCGCAGCCTATGTAGTCACGTATTCCTTCAAATCCGGCAAAGGTTCCGTCTTCCAGCCGGAAACATAAATTACTTCGAAGATTCGTAATGTTTGCAGTCAGAGCATCAATCACATAATAAGGTAATGTAGTCTTATGGAACATAGCATCGGCAAATTTTCTGCTGTCTGATTCCAGTCGTTCCTTATTATGGTATACATATTTTGCTACATCCCATGCATCTGTGAATTTTGTTGCATAGTAATTTCTTACCGTTCCGTATTCACCGCGCTGGAATTTCTCGTAGTCCTCATCAAACTCGATCCATGCCTTTACCCTGTTGGGGAAATACCATGTAATGACAAATTCGAAGGTTCTTTCTTCTCCCGGCTGAAGTTCTTCCCAGGCTCCGATGGATCCGATCTTTTCTCTTCTTTTCAGGAAACTGAAATTATGAAATTGTGCAAATTCACATCCCACACTGTCAGATACGGTCTCTTTTTCCAAAAGTCCATCACTGGTAAAGTCATCCCAGAAATCCTGTATTCCATCCACCCATTCGCCGTCAAACCACTGTGTTTTATAGGTTACATTGGATCCACTGGTCAGAATCGCCATATTTCCATACCGTAAATGATCCTCTTTCAAATGTTCGGGTGAATAATACAATCCCTTCACATCATCAAATTCCCGATATTCATTTTTTACGCTGTCGGCCAGCTTCAGGTTCTCAATAACATCATATCCCTCAAAACCGGATGCATTGGGAAGTGTGCCTACCAGGCTTACTTTTGTCGGACAGTCTGCAACATTTTTCACTGTGTATCGGATAATTGCACAGGGAATACTGGAATCGTCTGTATTTAAAGGAATAAACGGTGTATATGCTTCCATAGATACTTTTACGGGCAATTCGGAATCTTTGAAATTCACCCTTGCAAAAGGATATTCACAAATCAGTTCGGAATCTTCCATTCTTGGCAGATTTACTAATTCAGCCTGAAGATATCCGTGTGAGCTGGTATATGGCGGAACCATTCTCGATTCCAGAATTTTCGATATAGGTTTTTCCAGTTCTTTGTTTTCCGTACGAATTGCAAAAAAGGAAAGGGGAAATTTCGTATTCTTGGAAGGCCAGTTAAAAATTTCCCAGTCGAGGAACTTTCCTCTTGAATTTACAGAAAAATTACCTGTTCCGATTCCGCCCAGCAGAAAACGGACTTCCGTTGCATCCCGCTTAAAGACCCGCGGTGTTCTGTCAAATAATTTCTCTTTTGAAAATGTCTTTTTCATCTTCTCCTCCTTTTAGTTGTTCGGTTGTTCGAATAACTTGTTTTATTTTTTAACTCCCTGCTTTTGCAGAGAGTTTTTTATTTAATCTTGTTTGTTCGAATAACTTATGCTATGATATTAGCATAACGAAAATATATTGTCAATCACTTTTCAAAATGTGGGGGATTTTATGAACACCAGAACACCAAAATACATGCTTATAAAAAATGAATTTGTCCAGAAAATCGAAAGCGGATATTATCGTCCCGGCGATCTCATCCCTTCCGATAATGAATTAATGCGTACTCTAAATGTAAGTAAAAGCACTATTACACAAGCCCTGAAATGTCTGGAAGCTGAAGGATATATTATACGGCAACAAGGAAAAGGTACTTTTGTAGCAGACCGCTCCAAAGATAAAATAAACCTATCTATTTATTTATGTCCTATGGAAGATAATGAAAAACATTTTTGGATCTCTCTGATCGAACAGTTTAATCTGACATCTTCCGGTTTTTTTGTAACACCGACTTTTCTCACCAACGATAAGGCTCCTCTGCGTGACTCGCTGTTGCAAAGCTTTACCAGTGGAAATGCACCGGATATTCTGTCCCTGGACGGTCCTGATGTCCCCTATTGGGCATATATGAATTCTCTGCTGCCGTTTGATGGATATATGGATTCGTCTTTCCTATCCTCTTTTCTGTCTCCCATTGTGACACAGGGAACCTATCAGGGAAAACTATATCATCTGGGTTATACGGAATCCACTTTATGTATTCTGTATAACAAGGAGTTATTCCATTCCCTTGGTATCCGCATTCCGACTTCTGCGGAAGATGCCTGGAGCTGGGATGAGTTTCTGAATGTCTGCCATACAATACAGACCAAAACTTCTTTTCCCTATCCTTTGCTTATGGACTCCGGACGCGGTCTTTCTCCAAAATCCGGAGAATGGAACAGCTACGCCGGATTGCCATTTATCGTGCAGAACAACGGCAGCTTTTTTAACGATACGCTGACGGCAACCTCTGGATATATTAACTCTCCGGCTTCCGTCGCTGCTATGAATTGGCTGGGCGAATTATTTCATAAATATCATTATACCCACGTAGAGGATCTCAGTGCCGATTTTCCTGAAAACTTTGCCATGAGTCTTTCACTGCCCAGTGCCTATTTTCAATCGCAAAAAAGGAACAGTAATATCGGCATAATCCCTCTTCCCCATGGTATAAAAGCAGCTTCTCCCCATGGAAGCTGGGGATTATGCATGTCCAGACAGACACAATATCCCAGGGAATGTTGTGAATTTATCCGTTATGTTTTCAGTCTGCAGAACCAGTTGAAGATCAGTCAATTAACGGGTATTCCTGTTTTAAAAGAGATTTATGACGTAATGGACAGCTTTCAGGCTGGTTCCGGCAACAGCAATATTTTATTTTCACAATTACGGAATACCTCTTTTACCAGACCGCAGACCCCCGCATATCCTTTCTTCAGTAAGCAGTTTTCCTATGCGTTTTATAATATTGCCATGGGTGCTGATGCACAAGAAGAAATGAATCACCTGGCGCAGCAGGTAGACGATCATCTTTACCGGCATAATTACTATCAACAAAGCTAATAATTTAGGCTAAGGATAAATAAATTCATTTACCCTTAGCCTATTTTCTTAAATATACAATTTTGACATTTCCTCTTCCAGTCCCCACCGCTTACAGTTCTCTGCCAGCTCCGCCAGCGAATATCTGAGATAATCCATGGGCTGTTCCTTCGTAATCTCCACGGCAAAACGAAGATTTTTATAAGTGTTCTTCATTCCCCAGATCACATCCTCCCAGGGAGTTCCCTCCGGGATTCCTTTCACGCTTTCATCTGCATAGACCACATTTTTGGCTCCCGCCTGATACAGAAGATCGAAATAGGCTTTCATTTCCACTTCGTTCAGCTTCTCGTGAATAAAAATAAGCCCTTCTCCGTATCCCGTAAATGATGCCTTGCCAAGATACCGGCACAGCATCTGCTTTAGCATCTTTTCCGCACAGGTATAGTCGCTGACTCTTCCCAATACGATCGGAGAAAAACCAATAGAATTAGCCGGAAGAGCGTAAAGCATGCCTTCGCACTCTTTTCCGGCTGTTATCATTTTCCCTGTTTTCTCAAAAATCACCAGGGATTTCTCATCATATTTTACTTTCTGCTTATAATCATAGATCTTAATGTCTGCACAAAGCTCTGAAGGGGTAAACTTTTCCATCCCGGTACCTCCGTTCGTTTCCGGAAATAAGTATACCTCTTTTGCCCTGTCAGTTCAATCCGATTCTTTTACCGAGAAATCCGAATCTCTTCTACAAAGAAATTCGTGCGATAGAGATAGCGCAGTTCCTTCTCTGTGATGTAAAAGCCGTAATCGGCATTAAAATTTTCTTCGTTTTCTTCTTCAATAGAGCCTGCTGCCCGGATCTCGTCCCAGGTCTTCCCCAAAACTTCTTCCGGAGTGACTTCTTCGCCGGTGGCAACGGAGATCGTCACGGGTATGTAATAGGATAATGGATGCGCTGCTCCTGCATAATAAACCGTGTCATTAAAATGTAGGCTGACATACTCGTCATCCGCTAAAGTAATGCCATTGAATACCAGATAATTATCATCATACCGCTGTCCCTCGGAAAGAGTTTCATCCACTAACTCATACGCTCCGGTGTGATTCTCCCCTTCCTCCTCATACTGGGTTCTGTAATTCTCATACATCTGCTGCAGATAATCATTTACCTTTGCATACTTTTCATCAGCAAAATAGAACTCATCTATTTCGAAATAATAGGTCTTTTCTTCATTATCATTGTAGAATTCTTTTACCGTGTTGGAACATTCTCCATAATCTTCCCAGGGAAGCCATGCGTCCTCATCTTCGTAAGAAGGACCTGTCGTGGATGCCGTAGTGTCGGAAACAGTCTCCGTGGATACTGTCGCTTCCATGGATTCACCAGTCTCTGAAGTGCTCTCTTCCGTTACCGCAGCCTCTGCGGATACGATAACCTCTGAACTACTACTCCCTCCCATCGGATCACTCCCCTGTACTCCGCATGCAGACAACCCCAGTGCCATAACTCCTGTGATAAAAATTAATTTGCTCCTCATTTTGTATCTCTCCTTATGTATTTATTGTAACCGAACGCTTCCCCCGTCCATTACAAGCATAAGCTTAACATATTATAATATCATAGTTGCATCACGTGCAACTCTTCCGATTTATTATTCAATTATCATTTCATAAAAAACGCAGAAATGTATAAACATGAATTACACATCCACGCGTTTTTTCCGGTAATAATTCTCAGGCCTCTTGGGATTTTTCTTTTCCCTCAATAATCGTCTTTACCTCTTCTATTGTTTTATCTGTTGCAGATGCAATCAGTTCTATTGAAAGACCGTTTTTATACATTTTTGTAATGAGTCCTGCCTCACCCTCTGCACGCCCAATTGCGATACCTTCTTCCTTAACTCCCTGGCTCAAATTACACATAGTACTCATATCCTTTCTGAAATTCTCTTCTAATGGAATATCATATTCCTTTCCAATAATATCCAGCTTCTCGTCCACTGTAAGCTCTCTGGACAATAATGCTCCCAACAGACGATGCAGCTCGTAGGCCTCATCATGCTCCGGCAGTTCCTTCGCAAGACCTATCATAATGATATTCAACAGATCCAGATGGAATAGACACATTTGATGTCATCGTAGCTCGAATTCTCAAAATCCCGTTCTTTCTGGGAAGAAATCAATCTGCTCACGTAGAAGACTGCCCGGTTCAGGATCTCATATTCGCCGGGTTCATCCTTTTGTGCTTCCACATTAATAATGATCTGCGAAAGGCCATCCTTCATCCGCACATAAAATACAATGTCAAAACGCACCAGGCCTTCGTTCAGTTCCTGATTCTCTGTATTAAAACCAACAAGGCGTTGACCATTCTGAAAATGCACCGCATTCGTCAGTCCCGGCTCCACCGGCACGGCGCTGATATAAGGAAGTCCCTCTATCAGGCGTTTTGCGCTGTTATCGTATTGGGCGTCTCTGTCTGTTGCCATTACTGCACTCTTTAATTCCGTATTCAATGGTTTCCTCCTTTTGTGTCAGGTAATCATAGATACCGCCGGAAATAAAAGGATTTCGCCATATCTACATTATAACTTACCTGTTTTTCTGATACAACTGATTTTCTTTCTGTGTGGGTTTTCCTCTTCCCTTCTTCCTGGTTCTATGATTTAGGGAATCGGATGGGACATCAGCTTTCGCTGACATAGAAATTTTCATAAGTGAAATGTACTTATACGCAAAGTATAACTTATAATTCCTAATTAGACAATAAATATATTTTAATATCTAAATAGAATTGTCTTTTAAGTGTAATAGTATAATTACCCCTTAAAAGACAATCCTATAAATGATAATTTACCACGGTGATTGCTTATTAAATAATCCGGTTACTTACTTCGATATTATTTCAACAGTCGGCGTTATGCTGTCCAACCCGAGTTCGCTATCTTCCGCAACTCTATAATTAGTAACATCTATTGAATACATATAATCCGAAATATCTGGATTTTCCTCATCAGCCGGAAGTTCAACTTCAAATGTCTTGAACTCGAACACATAAACCGTTCCTTCAACAAGCTTTCCTGTCATATCTTCCTGAAAGCGAAGTAAAAATGGTTTATCCTGAAAGAAGTGAACTACGGCAATCGTTTTTCCCTGAAGCGCAAAGTAATCCGGCAAGAGTTGTTCAACGGAAGCTGTAAAAGATCCCGAAAACTGTGCAAAGTACTTTTTGTTTTCGGCCATTTGCTGCTTCCCATCATTATATCCAACCTCGTAGCCAGCCGTATAACCTTCTTCGTAGTTCGCATCATGCGTATCTGAACTTTGATCATTATTTCCACAACCAGCCAATGAAAAAACCAACACAAGACAAAGAACCATTGCAATAATCTTTTTCATACTGTTTCCTCCCTCAAATTCCGATTTAGTTCAATTCACTTTTATCATATAAAAAAGCCTCCCTTTCAAATATTATTATATCCAAAAGGGAGAGCTTTTTCCATTAATATTCTCCCTTTTCGGAAAAGTGTTCCCGCTGTTCATTTCCCCAATTTTAGTGTATATTCATACATTTCTTAATTTTTCGAGCAATTTGAGCAACTGTATCTTGGATTTTGCCTACTGAATATTGAGAAAATTTAGGCTGAGAATTGAAAAAAGGCTATCCCTTTATTGAGACAGCCTTTTGAATTTAATTTGACTTATCTATCGTTTATTCTCTCATTCAGATTCTTCTCTGTATTCAAAGACGAACCACTTTTCATTCATATAAATTTCTATTGTATCGTCTGCCCCATACTGATAACCAAATCCACTTCCAAAATTAGACTGATTATCTTCTGTTGGTATTTCAGTTCCATCGACAGTTGATGTTATTTCTCCATCCATAGTGCCACAACGTGCATCCATGATGCTTTCTCTCCCTGTATCGTAGTATAATTTACCATCTATTCTTACCATAGGTATTCTATCCCACATGGCATTTGCTTCTGTCTGTTCTATCACGGTAATTTTATAAACCTCTCCTAATTGCGCAGGATATGATTCCATTATTTCTCCGTTATAGCTAATTTCTACGAAATCTCCAATTTGCAATTCAAGGTTCTCTTCGTTTGATATATAAAACTTATCTGCTGAATCAAGTTCCAAAGAACCATCTACCGGTTTTACTATTATTGAATCATGATTCGTTTCAATTACCGATGCCTGAAATGTTACCATTAGCGGTCTATTATCTGCCGAAGCAAGCATTTCAGTTATACAATTACCTAAAGCAGGCGTTGGTTTATAAATTCCTTGATATGGCTGTTCTACATATTCGATTCCTTTATCTACATAGTAAAAAAGAGTAGTTCCTGCCGCCCCATCACAATTTATATTGATCGTAATAGAATCTTTGTTAACCGGTGCATCATTGATTGATTGCTGACTAGTTGTTTCCATATCCATTAGCATAGATAAAAATTCATCAATAAACTCCGTAGCTTCACCTTCTGTGTTAGGTGACATAGCATATTTGTCACCGTCAGAGACACCAATCGATACAATATCCTCTCTGGCAGGCAATCTAATAGGATTCCCCTGTTCTTTTCTTCCACATGCACATAACATAATTGAAACAAAGTAGCAAAGACAAACAATACTGCATAATTTCTTTTTCATGGTCATAATCCTCCCCAAAATATATTTCGTATTATATGTTATCTAAGTGTATATTTCAATGTGTGGGAAATAGCCGGAACGTGTTTTTATGCATTGTGAATGCATGTTTATAGGCTCGTTTTCAGTGGGTACACAATTCCGAAAAGGGAGTTAATATTTTACTATTCTTCCACCTGCGCCGCCGTTTTCCCGGTGTACTGCACAGCAATGCGGTTCTCGGGATGGGCGTCTGTCAGGTACAGCACGCACAGGAAGATCCATTCTAAAGGTTTCATGATAAAATACACCAGATCCGCCGTGTATTTACTGTGGATCAGTCTCGCCACAGGGAACCCGTAAGTGTCATAAAAATGACGCAGTGCCCGGTGGAAGCCGGGAGTCCGTTCTTCCAACACCTGTTCAAAAGCATTGGCGATGCACAACTGACGGTTCACAATGACTTCATGCCCATGCCGCCTCCCCAGGCGGATAGGCTTTACGACCTTTTCATGACCGCCGGCAGCTACCGTGCAGAGATAATGTTCATCATACATGACATTCTGCGGTGCCTGCCTGAGAGACAGATTCCAGTCGCTGGTCTCCGTGAATGCTTTAATCACAGAATCCGGTGCCTGCCCAAACAGCATGAGGATTGCGATCAGGATCCCCAACAGTGGGAACATCAATACCAGTCCCAGCACCGGCCACCATGCAGCCTTCCGCAATATGCTGTCACACCAACGCAGCATGGGATTCTGATAAATCTTCCCCGTCCCAAAGTGTTCCGCCTCCGCATTCTGCATCAGTGCATTCCACTCCCGTATTTTCTTCAGAAGCAGTCGCACCACTAGCAGCACACAGCACAGTGGAAATAATAACAAATATCCATCAAGCAAAATCGTCGGCTTGAATATCTGTACTGTGAACAGGATCAGTTCTAACAATCCCAGGTACATTGCGGAAATCGACAGTACTGTCACAAGGGGCGGCAGCTTCCGAAGCGGAATACTCTGCAGGATCTCATACCCTATAAATGCCAGCAGAATGAGTACTATAAAAGTAACCATAGAACCACTGTAAATCGGTGTATGTTTATTGGAATTGCTTAACTGCGTCTGCCAGTCAGCGGATGTCACATCCATAATCAACCCCAAATAACAAAGTTCATAGAATCCGCCCAGCCAAAATACATGCTGGTCAAACAGCCAGGCTCCCTTCACCGGACGTTCCCATGCTTCACTGATCAGGCAGATTCCTTCGCTGATCGTCAGCACCACAGGAAATACCAGTACCGCTCCCATTAAAATTGCCCAGGTAAACATTTCTGTAAAAGCCTTAATGATCTCCCATACATAATCTCTTTGCTCATAATGAATAACAGAGGCTATGATCGTAAAAAGCGCATAGCCCAGTCCGATAAATATAGAAATCAGCCATGCAAGCAACACCGGATGCTTTTTATAAAACTTTATTTTTTCCGTATTCATTTCTTTATTTTCCATCGATTCTTGCCTCTATCTGTTTCCGCGCCATATATCTGGAAATATTAAATGTCCGCAGAGATGTCTGATCCAAACGCTTCTTATTATGGTTCAGGTAATAATATCCGAATCCCTTCGGCTGATAACTGCCCCACCACTGAGCCTGCGTATCATCCCTCATAATATCCGTAGGGTTCTCCAGTTCATAGGCGCCAAAATCATACCCCAGGCTCTCCATATAAGGAATAATGACCGGTGCCGCATCCGCACTGAGATCACTCAGATAAGAGTAGTCATTATATTCCGATCCCCGGAAAAACGGTCCGGTGAAAAAATCATCTCCGTAATCCTGTGCCACGGATTCTTCCCAGCCGGCACCATCTGTACCCGGCGCATTGGCAATATTCACTCTGGCTATAATATAGTCGGGATGGCTGAAGGACAATGCCAGATACAGCACGGTCACTATCACCACACCATAGCGGAACAAAGGGAAGCTTTCCCTGTAAATGTTGATCAGTACTCCGATAAACATGACGAATAATACCGCCAGCATCCACAATACGAAGATCCGCAGGAAAGTCAGATAATAATACCGGATGTAAATGATCATACGCATTACGCTGGATGCGATCATGATAAAAGTACATAATGACATAATCGTCATAATTACTTTCAGTACCTTACTTTCCCTAAAAAAGCTGAGGCACACCAGTACCAGGATCAGATTCAGAATGCTGACAGCCAGCAGCTGGAAGAAGCCCTCTCTTGCATACTGTGCGTAAGTATAGCCCTCCGGCAGCTGCATTTTTCCTAAGAACAATCCGAAGATCTGAATACCGGAAAACAGCAGATACAATAGTGACAGCAGTGACATAATCGTAATTGCCAGTACCGGCTCACCCTTTCTGCGATCCTTCACTTCTTCCGGGATGCTTCTCTTACACAGATAAGAAGTCAGTGCATAGGAAGTAAAGAACAGAAATGTTACCCTGATGACTACGTTGAATATATTGCCCGGGCGGATCCAGTTCATGAAATCCGTTGTCATCTTACGGAATACCGCATCGGCAGAGCTTAACAGTCCGGCAGCGATCAGTACAATAGGCAATGCGATCACTACTCCCAGCAGCCCATACCATACCTTCTTATTTACTTTTCCCTTTTCACGAAAATAGGCTTTGCCATCGGAGAAGGGCTTGCCCAGTTCGCCGAAGCTCATAACGATCAGCTGACAGATACTCCCCACATATTTTCCCAGATTCCACTTTTTCGTATCAAAATATTGATTCAGCAGCAGACACATTACCAGCAAAAAGACCGCCAGCTTATTCAGGCTGATGATTGCCCATCCGTCCGTGCAGAAGGTGGATATCCCCAGCAGCAGAATGCTGATCATGTAAAAGGTGCTTCCTTTTTTCAAGGTAATCTTCAGTTTTGACAGCGAGAAGACAAAATACAGTAAAGTGCCTGCGAGAAAAAAAGGGAAGGTAATTCCCGATCCGTTATGAAACATGCAAAACGCATAGAACACGGCATAGAGAAACGTCACCGGTCCAAAGAAATTAAAATGTTCCTTCATGCGCTTTGTCTCCGCAGTCTCTGTCTTTTCTACCACCCGGACTACATTCTGCCCGGATATCTGTCCCTGATTTGCTGAAGTTGTTTCCTGTACTACTGTATTTTCCTGCATTGTGATCTCCCCCTTTCAGGATTTAATTGTTTTTCTCTTCTTTTGAATCTTCCACATATTCCAGAATGTCTCCGGGCTGACAATGCAGCACCTCGCAGATGGATTCCAGCGTAGAGAAACGGATTGCTTTTGCTTTATTATTTTTCAGGATGGATAAATTTGCCTGTGTCAGATCCACCTGATTCGCCAGTTCCGTCAGGCTGATCTTCCGCTTTGCCATCATTACATCCAGATTTACAATGATTCCCATAATAGATGCCTTTCTAATTTTGAATTTCCGTTCAGCCGGCGTCATTTACATAGTCGCGTATCACACGCTCTATCACTTCGTGACTGAATTTTTAGATTGTTAAGTCGTTTTCTTTCTTGTAGCGCACGGCTTCTTCAAATACCATCGCCAGCACTTTGCTGAACATGCCTGCAATAATAAATACCAAAATGATCACCAGCATGGCAATGGTCAGGTACACCACACATCTCACAGCGCTCATGGCCGCGATGAAAAAGCTTAAGTCTCCCATTCTCCTAAGGCTCGCCACATTTTCCGGTACAAAGCAGTTCTCCGCAAGCACCGTGCCAAACATCTTGCGCAGTTCATTGATCAACAATAACGCCAGCACGCCCAGAATGGCGAATATGATCACTGCCGGAAGGTAATTCTCCTCCACTGCCTCCAGATACTTTCCTATGTATTTGAGACTGAGCGGCAGACTTACCGTCACCAGTATCCCCGCATAGAACATGAAATCCAGCAGGTACTTTGTCCCCTTCGCCAAAGATAACTTTTTCTCCCGCAGCTCCTTTTCCGACAACTCTCTCTTCTCCATAATGAATACCTCTTTCCTTCTTGGTAGCCTTAACATATCACTCTATGATACGAATGTCAATATAATTTTATTGATATTCGATAAATTTATATTGAATCTCATATATCACAGAGCAGATATAGGGTAAATAGGGAATTATTAACATAAATGAGCTGAATTGGAATCCGAGCTTCCAGTTTGCAAGTTTAAGTTCTGATTTAGCTAATCGCTTGCATAAGTAAATTCTGGCAAATCAAAATATCATGATTTTTATGGAAGTTAGTTTTGCAAAGTTCTTCAAAACTGGAATTTACTATTAGAAACAAGTTGTTTTATGCTTCATATGCTGATATTCTTTTTTTGAGATCTTAATCCTCTGAAAAAAGAGTCACGTTAAGCGGAGGTCGAATTTTATTTCTTTTTTCGCAAGATTAAATTCCACCCCTCATTCGGTTCAGTATTTTTTCCGAATGGCGCTACGTTTCTTATTTTTTCAGTAATAGAGGTGTAAGGTTAATCTCATTAGCGGGAATGGATTTTATTCCTAACTTGTCAAGAATATCCCCGCCATTAATGAAGCTGAACAACTGGTGTGCCGACTGGTTATTCAGCTTTTTTCTGTTATATGAGTTGATATGACTCATCATAAGATTGATATCATCCTGAGTTAAGTTATCAAAAGAGGTTTTCTTCGGAAGCACACGACGAATCATCTCATGTGTAACTTCACAACCACCTTTTTGATCAGAACGCTGTGGATCACAATAAAAGATATGTGTTCTGCGACCATTGCCCTTATTAAATTCGATTGCCAGCGGGTTAGTAAATTCACTTCCTCTGTCGGTCAAAATCACCTGGAAGAGGCTAGTGAATACTTCATGTCCTAACTGTTCATACAACCAGTCAAATATTTCTGTAACTGACTTGGCGGTATTGTTATCACGGATAAAAGCAAGCATTAAACTACTATTTCTAAAGTATATGGTCAACAAGACTTTACCGCCTTTGCGACCTTCTACTGAATCCATTTCCACTACCGGAATATCAGGATTCGCAGCAAGATAAGCTTCAAAATCCTCGTAAGTGCGTCCTACATGACACTGCTTGTCTACTCTTACAGGCTTCTTATGTGAGCGGGTACGATAACGGACCTTTCTTGGAAGATCAACGTTATCTACAGATAAAAGCCCTGCATCAATGTAGTTATAAATAGTCTTTTCATCAAGCATGATATCATCTGCATTATTGACACATATCATGTGAATAGACTGGCCTAACTTAACAAGCGGTGAAACAATAGCATCTACACGCTTTAATTCTTCCGGTGTAATTGCTATTCCTTGACGACTTTCTGAGCGAGTAGTCTCATAATTCTTCTGAGCTGATTTGGCAGAATAAATATGCTTCTCCAGCTTACAGGATTGCCGTTGGATACAGCCGTTGCAAACGTATGGTGGTTTCTTCAGTTTGTTACAAACCAATACCTCAAACTGCTTGCAATGCTCGTAGCACTTTACACGAGGACATCTCTTGCAGCTTTTTGAATACTGTAGTTTGCACTTTGAACATGCTGTTCCGTATTCATCACAGGTACTTCGCTTGCTGCAGGGATTGAAGGAATCTTTACGTACAGTCTGACTATGGAGTCTGACTTCTTTTGAGATAGTAGAAGGGTCCTTGCCAAGTTCCCTACCTATCTCAGTAAATGAAGCTCGTTCTCTTATGCGAACTTCTATTGTGGCTCTTTCATCAAGAACCAGATGTGCATTCTTAGCCATGGTATTCTCCTTGGATAACGCCATCCGGACTCTATTGCTGAGCCACAACTATAACTAGATATCAAGAGGTTTGCAACACTAACTTCTAGGATATATTTTGCAATACTAAGTTCCAGTTTTTGGGTGAATGGACTGGAATTTAATTTTCCAATTCACCTTAACATAAATGAAAATAATTGATATAGACATTCTCAGTGCTTTTTTTTACAATGAAAGCAGTAAAAAAGAAAAGGAGGATTTTTATGGAATCCGTTTTACTATCCGCACGCTGTACTGCCAACACCGCAACTGTGTTCTGGAATAAGCCGGAAAATGCCAATGCCGACACAGTATATGAAGTTTCTCTCGATGGTGGACATTCTGTTCACACAAATCGGACACATTATACATTCACAGAATTGATACCCAATACTGAATATTGTGTTACTGTCTACAATATCGGCAGTATCCGCATCTGTACCTCACCTGCACGGCACCGCATCTATGTAACGGAAGAACCCTACAATGCCGTGGGTGATGGAAAAACGCTGAATACTGCCGCACTCCAACAGGCTTTTACAGACTGCGGACCAAATGACGAAGTATACTTTCCCGCCGGAATCTATCTGACCGGAGCTCTTGATCTACATAGTTGTATGGCCGTGTATCTGGAGAAAGATGCTGTTTTACAGGGAAGTTCTGACCCCACAGATTATCTGCCTCGTATCTGGAGCCGTTTTGAAGGCACGGAGCAGGAATGTTACCGCAGTCTTTTAAACGCCGGACAGCTTGATCATACCGCAGGTGCAAATTGCGAAAACATCCTGCTTTATGGGAAAGGAACCATTAGTGGCGGTGGGCATGTTCTGGCTGAGCGCATGATCGATATCGAACGGGAGAATCTCAGGGAATATCTTGCCCAAAATGCTGCACTGGTTGCCACCTGTGAGAATGACCGTACCATTCCGGGACGTGTCCGCGGACGACTTATTAATTTAAGCAACTGCTCCCGTATTCGTATTACAGGGCTGACTTTACAAAACGGCGCAGCATGGAATGTCCATATGATCTACTGTGATGACATTGTGACTGACCACTGCACGCTACGCTCTGGCGGTATTTGGAACGGCGATGGCTGGGACCCGGATTCTTCCACAAACTGCACGTTATTTGCAACGGAATTTGAAACCGAAGATGACTCCGTTGCCATCAAATCCGGTAAGAATCCTGAAGGTAACGCCATCAATCGTCCTACAAAACATATCCGCATATTTGACTGCCACAGCAACGGCGGTCATGGTATCTGTATTGGCAGTGAAATGTCTGGCGGTGTCGCGGATGTGCAAATTTGGGATTGCGATATAGCTGCCTCTTCCAATGGCATTGAAATCAAAGGAACCCCTAAGCGTGGCGGATATGTGCGCAATGTCACTGTACGCGACTGCACCTTCCCCCGCCTGCTCATTCATTCTGTTCCATACAATGATGACGGCATTCCTGCTTCAGAGCAGCCTTATTTTGAAGATTTTCGCTTTGAACGGCTGCATCTGACCGGACAAAAACAGGAGCACGGCACAGTGGAATCCGTTGCCCCCATTGAAATTGATGGTTTTACTGCACCTGGGCATAAAATCAAAAATGTACTTTTGTCAGACTGTGTACTGCCGCCGAATGCGAAGCTTCTGCTTTCGAGATATGATGCACTGACAATTTCCAATTTGCACACGGAAGAGGATCAAGATGCATCCCGATACTCCGCAACATTATGATTATATTACAATGGAGAATATAACCGGCAGCATCGAAGGCTTTCTCAACATAAAACCCCGGACACAGTTTTGGCATAGACTCTGAACCAAGCCAGTATCAGCTGATGAATTTTTACATTCTACAATTTAAATATTTACCATTTTTACAAAGCGGGTGATTGTCAATGAATATGAGTAAAATCGATATGACACAAGGTTCTATTTTAGGCCGCGCAGCACAGTTTGCATTGCCGATCTGCATCGGAAATATCTTACAACAGTTATACGGAACCGTTGATACTTTGGTCATCGGTAATTTCTGTGATGCATCCGCTTTGGCCGCTGTAGCCACAAGTTCCCAGCCACTGGAGATTCTTTTGTGTATCTTTCTTGGCATTGGTTCCGGAATATCCATCCTGATTTCACAAGCGGCAGGTGCCTCCGATGCCGATCGACTGCGTAAGCTTGCACAAACCGCAGTGTTTTTTCTGTACGCTGCCAGTCTGCCGCTTACGTTGTTAGGCGTAGCTGCCGGACCGTTCCTTCTCAGGCTGATGCAGGTGCCTGCCGATGCCATGCCCTATGCCATTGTGTATTTGCGTATCACAACGTTAGGCATTCTCGGCAATATGGGATATAACTTTAACGCAGGTATTTTACGAGGTCTGGGAAACAGTACTTCCTCGCTGTTATTTCTTGGCATTTCCTGCGTTACCAATATTGTTCTGGACCTTGTACTGACTGCCGGTTTGGGAATGGGCGTCACCGGTGTTGCCATCGCAACTGCTGCCTCACTGTTTCTGTCCTGGATGTTCAGCATCTTCTACATCCGTCATACTTATCCTGCCATGAATTTTCCTGTTTTTGCGCATGGTTTTGACCTTCCTATTCTTCATGAAATGTTAAAGATCGGCTTGCCTCTCGGACTGAATACCGCACTTTATTCTGTCGGTCATGTGCTGCTTCAGGCACTTTATAACACGCTTGGATCCACCTTCGTAGCCGGATGCTCCGTTGCCGGTAAAGTCAGCGGCATTGCCAATATTGCCATTACTTCCTATTCTTCTGCGGCTACTGTGTTTGCCGGGCAGAACCTTGGTGCCCGGAACTACCGTCGTTTATGCTGCGGTGCATGGCAGATACCGCTCTGTTCCGGCATCGTCACCCTTGCAGGGGGATTACTTGTGACTGCTTTTTGCCATCCTCTGCTGATGTTGTTCAGCCGTGATCCGGCCGTGTTGGCTTTTGCACAGCGATATACTTATCTTGTTCTGCCATTCACCTGGGCCTACGCCGTGTTCAATGGCATTATGTGCTTTATCAATGGTATCGGAGAGATTCGCTATCCCACTATCGTAAATATTCTGCTATTATGGGTTGTCCGAATCCCTGCCGCTTATCTCATCATGTATGCCGGCTATGGCGAATATGCCATGGTCAGTGTTTCCGCCAGCTTTATTACCGGCATGATTGCCATGCTCTTCTACTTTAAATCCAGGCGCTGGGCGCTATTTGTGCCCTTGCAAAAAAACAGGAATACCCACCATTAATTACTGACTTGCCAGATTCATAAAAATTTACATACTTCTTAAAAATAATCACATGGATTTTCCTTTTGTCCTGCCCTATAATAAGCGCAATTACAGGCCACAGGGCAAAAGGAGGACTACCATGTTATATCCAATCATGAACCGTTCCCGCAGCTTGATCGATCTGGGAGGAGTATGGCAATTTCAATTAGGAGATGAGACAGAGCCGGAGGATCTCTGGAGCGGACCGCAGGAGATGGACCTGATTGCCGTGCCGGCTTCTTATAATGACCAGAAGGATGATCCGGCTTATCGGAATCATTACGGTTGGGCTTATTACGAGCGAACCGTGGTGCTCCCGGCTCTTTTGTGCGGGAACAACGGGCAGCGCCAGGTATTGCGTTTTGACGCCGTAACTCATGTTGCAAAAGTTTATATCAATGGGAAACTGATTATGACACATAAGGGTGGTTTTCTCCCTTTTGAAGTTGAGATCACAGATCTGGTTCCGGAGGATGGCCACCTTACCATCGGTGTCGCTGTGGACAACCGGATCAGCCACAGCACTCTGCCCATCGGCAACGAAGGTAATATTGCCTTCTTCGGCTCGGACAATCCCGGCATTCCCAGTGTGGAAGCCGCAAAAATATGGAGAAAGAAACAGAATCTGCCGAATTTTGATTTCTTTAATTTTGCTGGCATCAACCGACCGGTGCGCATCTACAGCACTCCGGCATCCTACATCAGAGACATTACTCTGGTCCCGTCTATCGAAGGTGACACCGGCGTCTTAAATTACGAAATTCTCACGGATGGGATGGATAGTGACGCTCCTGTCACTTTAAAAATCATAGACGCAGAAAGCAACTGCAAAGCAGAAGCCACCGGCCGAAAGGGAGAGCTTCGGATCCCGCAGGTCCATCTCTGGCAGCCTTATCCCGGCACTCCTTACCTGTACAAGGCGGAAGTTCATTACGGAGAGGACTGCTATACGGAAGAATTCGGTTTCCGTACCGTAGAGGTGAAGGGAACGCAGTTTCTGATCAACGGGGAGCCTTTTTATTTCAAGGGCTTCAGCAAGCATGAGGATTCATTTTTCCGCGGAAGAGGACTGGATCTCTGCCTCGATGTAAAGGATATTAATCTTCTACACTGGATCCATGCCAACTCCTTCCGCACCAGCCATTACCCTTACGCGGAGGAGATCTACCGGCTCTGTGACCGTGAGGGTATCGTTATTATTGACGAGACGCCCGCCGTGGGCATCGGTGCCGGAGACAGCTGTGACCCTTATAAGACATTTCCCATAAGAGAGCATCACGAACAGGTACTACGGGATCTGATCGCACGGGACAAAAATCATCCCTGCATCGTCATGTGGTCCATGGGAAACGAACCGGATACCGAGCATTTCCCGGAATCCGCCTACGATTACTGGCATTCTCTCTATGAATTTACCCACCGGCTGGATCCTCAGAACCGCCCCGTGACCTTTGTCTGCTGCCAGAACAATTACGAGAAGGACATTGTGACCAGAACCATGGATGTAGTCTGTCTCAACCGTTATTACGGATGGTACAATCTCTCCGGTGATCTGGAAGCTGCTTCCTACGCCTGGAATCTGGAACTGGATTTCTGGGAAAAGATCGGAAAACCCGTGATGATGACCGAATACGGCGCCGATACTCTCGCCGGGCTCCATAACTGTGCGCCGGAAATGTGGAGTGAAGAATTCCAGGTAGCGCTTTACAAAATGTATAGCAAAACCTTCGACGGAAGAGACTTCTTTATCGGGGAACAGGCATGGAATTTCGCCGATTACGCCACCTTACAGGGCTGCATGCGTGCCGACGGCAATCGCAAGGGCATCTTTACCAGAGATCGCCGTCCGAAGCTGATCGCCCATTATTTCCGGGACAGATGGGGGCATATTCCGAATTTCCATTACAAGAACAAGAATAATTCATAAGATGAGCCACTTAAAAACAGCAGCGATACCTAACATATCGCTGCTGTTTCTGGATTTATTCTACGGTGATGGTGTACTCCCTGCGGAATACCCCGCCCGCCTGCAGAGTATTGCCATACTCCCGCTGTTCCAGGCTGCCGTCGAAGGTCGTCCGGTCGCATCTGCCGTACCAGGGCTCGATGCAGATAAACGGTGCTCCCTTGCCTGCGGGAGACCACAGCCCGAATAACGGAGCGTCAAAGCTTACGGTAAGGTAAGGCTTTTTGTCCGGAGTACACAGGCTCACTGCGGAAGCCTGACGATCCTCCACGATCAGAGCATCCCGGTCAAATAAGTGCTCTGTGATCTGCGCATAACCGCTTTTCACCGGTAGTACATCCTTTTGCTGTCCCATGAGTCCTTGTCCGTCATCTGCCACCAATCCGTAAGTCAGATCTTTGTCCGTATCAAACTTGAAATAATATTCTGACTGCTTTCCTTTTCCATCCACAGGACACATAAATGCCGGGTGTCCGCCGATGGAAAAGTACAGTGTTTTCGTATCCGGATTCTCGACCTGCCAGATGACCTTCAGGTCTTTTCCTTCCAATTCATAACCTACTTTTAAAATGAACTCGAACGGATACTTCGCTTTGGTCTCTTCATTAGATCTCAGGGAAAACCATGCTTCCGTCGCGGTCTGTACATCCACGGCAAACTCCATATCTCTGGCAAAGCCATGCTGACCCATGGAATAGATCTTTCCTTCGTAGTGATATTCCTTATTTTTCAGACTTCCTACAAAGGGAAACAGTACCGGGGCAGTTCTCTTCCAAAATTTTGCATCCGCATTCCACAGATACTCGGTATCTGTTGCTTTCCCCTGAATGCTTGCAAGCTCTGCGCCAAAGCTGTTGATGGTTACTTTTAAAGCTTCATTTTCCAATACTACCTGCATATTAACCTCCATTCCGCAGACGATTCCTTTTGTCGGAGGATACGTACCTCTCCTCTGATATTGTACAGATCTCTATCTGTTATCGGTATTATAACAGACTTCCTATACAAGGACAACCGGTGCGCTATCTCTCTGACAATCCGGCTGTCTTCAGCCAATGTCCGGACAAATATCTGCCCACAAAACAGATCACTCGGAAGATCCAGTCCAGTACCATGGCGATCCAGACACCGATGGCTCCGTAACCCATGTTCACACCGATGATATAGCTGAATCCGATACGGAACACGAACATGGAAAAAATAGACAGCACCATAGTAAACCGTACGTCATTACAGGCACGAAGCATATTCGGCAGAACAAAAGACGCCGGCCACAAAAACATCGCCATACCGTTGTGGATCATAACCAGAATATAGGCTAACTGCGTGGTCTCCGGGCTTAATCCGTAGCATTTCAGGACCCACGACAGACACAGCAGGATGACGCTGTTTACCATAAAGGTACACAAGTAGGTAATCTTCAATAATTTTTTCGTATAGTACCGCACCTGACCGGAATCTCCGGCGCCGACACAACGGCCAATTACCGTGATCATTGCCAGATTCATAGCCTGTCCCACGATACAGCCCATGCTGTCTAAGCTGTTCGCCACGCCGTTGGCAGCGATCTGCACAGTTCCGAAACCCGCGATAATGCTTACCACAATGACACGTCCCAGCTGGAAAATCCCGTTTTCAATACCACTGGGAATACCGATATAAAAGATCTTATGAATCACAGGCCAGTCAATCCGAAATTTTTCTTTTAACAGATGCACTTCGTTGGACGGATTTTTCAGCAAATGATACAGGATAAATCCTGCCACCGCACGGGAGATCAGGGAGGGGATCGCCACACCTGCCACGCCCAGTCCCAACACATAAACACCCAAAGCATTACCGCCGATGTTAATGATATTTTCCACCACGGAGACCTTCAGCGTGATCTGGGAATTTCCCATGGAGCGGAACAGCGCCGCACAGGAATTGTACAGGGCAAGGAACGGAAAGGACAGTGCCGAGATCATCATATAGATCACAGCATTATGAAATACGTCCGCTTCAATTTTACCGAAAAACAGGGAAATGATGCCATTACAGAACACCATGACCAAAATCGATATACCGATCGTAATGCATACCGATGAAACGATCAACTGTTTTGCAGATTTGCAGGCGTCCTCTTTTTTCCCGGCTCCGAGGAACTGGGAAGTCACCACCGCGCCACCGGTAGCCAATGCCGCCAACACACTGATGATCAGGTTATTGAACATGTCGATCAGGGATACGCCGGAGACCGCCGCCTCGCCCGCCGAAGAGATCATGACGGTATCCGCCATGCCCACAGTGATTGCCAGTGCCTGTTCAAATAAGAGTGGAATGATCAGTTTTTTCAGATCATCTTTTGAAAATAGTTGCTTTGTTGTACTTGTTTCCATAACGTTTACCTTTTACTACTATAGATTCCCCCACCAATCATATCTCTTTATCAGCTGACCATTTATTTTTCTATATGATACAGCCTAAGGGAATTGTCCCATGCTGCCTTGCGCACTTCTTCCTCTGTGATCCTCTTGATCTGCGCCATGGCAGCGATCACATAGGGAATATTCAGGGAACTGTTGCGTTTGCCGCGGTTCGGTTCCGGTGCCAGATACGGGCAATCCGTCTCCAATACAATGCGATCCATGGGAATGTACTCTACCGCTTCCTTCAGCTTCTTTGCATTTTTAAAAGTCAGCACGCCGCCGATTCCGAAGTAGAATCCCATATCCAGGAAAATCTTCGCCGTCTCCTTCGTATAGGAATAACAGTGAATTACACCGCCGATCTCCTCCGCGCGCGCCTCCGTCATGAGATCCACAGTATCCTTCGCCGCATCCCGGGAATGAATGATAACGGGCTTTCGGATCTCTCGCGCCAGATCCAGCTGCCGCAGGAACCACTTCTTCTGTGTCTCGTGATCCGGCTCCGGCCAGTAATAATCCAATCCGATCTCTCCCACCGCCAGGCATTTCTTTTTCCGGCACTGTTCCTTCAGCCAGGAATAAGATTCCTCATCCAGTTCCGCGGTCTCGCTGGGATGTACGCCGATGGCTCCGTATATATAATCGTACTGCTCCATCAGCTCTAACACTTTCCGGCAGGATGCCAGGCTCGCACCCACATCCACCACCCGGGCAATGCCCTGCCCCGGCAACGCCGCCAGAAGCTGTTCTCTGTCATCGTTAAATGCGTCATCGTCATAATGCGCATGCGTATCAAATATCGCAGTCATGTGAAATCTCCTTAATCAGGGTATCTATGCAAAAAAAGAACCGTCCCCGGAGCTCCTATGTCTCCAAAAACGATCCTTTAAAGTGCATCGCCAGGAGCTCGAACCCCAGACACCCTGATAAAGAGAAATGGTATCTAAGGGGTATTTTAAGTCGTTTTTTGACGGTTTACGCTACGAGAACCGTGTGATATAATAGGCATGCTGTTGACTCTTTCCAGCAGGAAGGAGGTGGCGCTTTGGATATTATTATTACTTTCTTTCTCTCCGTTATAGCAAGTGTAGTTGCCTACTACATATGCAAATGGCTGGACGGAGAAGCTTAGCAACAGTCAGCCTAGCAACAAAAAGCCCCGGGATCGCACCCCGGGGTTTTCTGCGCCTTGGAACAATTATTACTTTCTTATCTAAGTTCAATATAGCACGGGTTCCAGGCTTTGTAAAGTAGTTTGTCAGACAATTATTTTTCTATTTCTTTCCAAGATGATTCTACAAAATCCTCATACCGCAGATCTTTGTCTGCAGGATCTTTTGTGTCCAGTGGTCGCATATTCCAGTTATTTTTGATAACCGGCTTTCCTGTCCCTCTCTTCTTGCTCCGTTTTCTGGTGCTGGCGGTCGTTGATTGGGACTGATCTGTCCGGATCTTAAATACCAGGTACCCGAACATGACAATTAAAATTGAAAACATCATTGCTATTGCATCATTCATAGTATTCCCCTCACTCATCAATTTCAAATATCGTGAATACTTCATATACAGAACTATTAACAATTTTTCTGTAGTGTCCTTCATCCATGTCGTTTCCCATTTCCAACCAGACTGTGGAAGGGGTGACATTTTGGTAGAACTCTTTAACTTTATACTCTCTGTTGTGGCAAGTGTAGTCGGCTACTACATATGCAAATGGCTGGACGGTGATGAATAGCAACAGTCAGCCTGGCAACAAAAAGCCCCGGGGTAGCATCCCAGGGTTTTCTGCGTCTTGAAGTTAGACATTAGTCTCTCTTTGGCTAATTTCAATATAACATGTGTTCCCAGCTTTGTAAAGTAGTTTGTCCAGCAAAATTAAAACCAAAAAAAAGAACCGTCCCCGGAGCTCCTATGTCTCCAAAAACGATTCTCTCGAGTGCACCGCCAGGGGCTCGAACCCTGGACACCCTGATTAAGAGTCAGGTGCTCTACCAACTGAGCTAGCGGTGCATTTTCTGTGTCGTTGTTGTGTCTCCCGCAACGACAAGACATATGTTATCACATGATTTTAAATAATGCAAGTACTTTTTCAAAAAAAATTAAATATTTTTTTCGATTTTTTTATATAATAGGTGAAATTAGTGATTTTCGCGGGCTTCCTGACACTTTTTGCAATAGCCATAAAGCTCTAATTTGTGTCCGGTGACAGTGAAATCTCCGGTATCCTGCTCTAAATGCACATGTGCAAAGGGGCAGCTGGGCAGCGGAATCCGCTTATGACATTCCAGGCAGACCGCATAATGGGTATGTTCCCCGCGGTTCAGTTCGTATACTACGGTACCGTCTCCCATGAACGTTGTCTTCTCTACCATTCCATGTTCTTCAAATGTTGCCAGGATCCGGTAGATTGTGGATACAGCATAATCGCTGCCTTCGTGTTCTTTCTCAATACGATTGTAAATCTGCACGGCGCTGAGGGGTTCGGTCGCTTCCTCCAGCACCTGATACACGCATTTTCTCTGTTTGGTCCATTTCAATCCCTTAGGGTAGGAAATATCATTGTGTTCACATTTATGTTCTTCCATAGATATCTGTCCTTTTATATCGCGATCCGGGGCATCCGCAGTGCTGCTCAGCTCGGTAACGCCCTGCGTTCCCTCACTGGACGGGCATCGCCCTATCAAAATTGGATCTGCCTCTTATGCCTGCAAGCAGTCAAAGAGTCAGCTCTCAATTTTGGCACTGCTTGTGCCTACAGCCAGTTTATCACAATTCCTGCTAAAACGCCAATCACATATAAAATTCCCACGATTTTCAGATTTTCCTTTTTATCCGGATTCACGCGGAACAACACCAGCAGTCCTACTCCCGCGCCCACCAGCAATCCGGACATCATGGCTCCAAGGCTGATCACACCACTGATATACAATTGCGTTATGGTCACAGATGCTGCACAGTTGGGAATCAGTCCCACCACTCCTGCCAGCACAGGTCCCAGTACGGGACGATTCAGGATCAGGCCGGCCAGAACATCTTCTCCCACAAAATGCAGTGCTGTGTTCAGAACAAATCCAATGACTATAATGAAAAAGGTAATCTGAAGCGTATGTTTTACCGCAGACAGAAAAATGCCATCCTCTTCACAATGGCAGTTCTCATGCTCACAGATTTCATGAATGTGCTCTTCCTCTTCATGATCATTTTCCTCATGCCCGTGAACATGGTCATGAGGATGCATCTTCCTCTCCCGGACCAACAGATCGATCACAAATCCGGCTACCGCACCAATGGCCGCTTTCGCTCCCAGCACGCCCAGAACAAAGCGGATATCCATTTTCTCCGAAATCAGGATCGGCAGCATCTCATCAGAAGTGGACAGATAAATGGCTATCAGTGTTCCCAGGGTGATCACCCTGCCTGCATATAAGTTGGATGCCGCTGCTGAGAATCCACACTGAGGCAACACACCTGCCACACCACCGATCAACGGTCCCATTTTACCTGCCTTACGCACCATATGCGTGGTCTTCTCGCCGGCCTTATGCTCCAGATATTCCATAGCCAGATAGGTCAGGAACAAAAATGGCACCAGCTTTATACTATCTATTAAAGTATCTAAAATAACTTCCGACATAACTCTTACCTTTCCATACTTTCTTTATCAAATGAATACTTAATCATATATTTGTTCTAAATGCAAATGAGTTGCATTTGCATTTAGAACTATAACACATTTTTTCATATTGTCAATATTTTAATTATAAAAAATGCGCTATGCTATGATAAGCTACGAAAAGCAAGAGAATGCCCATCTGGGCAAAAGCCAGCCGGTATACCGTCTTATAGTACTCCCGGATCACTTCCATCAATCTTCGATCAATCCTTTTTTCATCCATGCTCCGCTCCGCCAGCGCAGCAGCATGCCGACTGCACGGCAGCATTCATCTGCTGTCAGACCGATATAAGCACCCACTACTGCCAGATGCAGCTGTATCCCCAACAGATACGTTCCTCCCGCTGCACACAAAAACATGAAAACAGCTCCGAGGATCACCGGAAATACAGCATCTCCACTGGTTTTCAGAGCATTCCCGTATACCAGATTTGTGACTCGTCCGGCTTCCAGGGCAATATCAATAAACATCAGCTTCTGCACTAGTTCTACCATACTCTTATCCTGCGTGAAAAAAGAGATCAGGACCGGGGCACTGACTGCAAACAGAAATTCTGTTCCCATCGCCAGTACCGCTCCGATCGCCGCAGATTTTTTCGTCTGCTTATCACATATTTCATATTTTCCCGCACCCATGTACCATCCGGTCATAATGGCATTCGCCTGGGCAAGTGCACTTCCCACACAGAAGGATAAATTCGTGATCTGTGCCGTATAGGAGCGGGCAGCCACATTGATTCCTTCTGTATCCATCTGGTTCAGAAAACGAATCACCAGTGTCATCGCTACATTATAAATAATATTCTCCAAAGCGGAAGGTAATCCGATCCGGATGATCTTCCGCAAAATCTCTCCGGAATTTACCCTCTCCGAATATTTTTTTGCAGGGATCAGCCGCCGTACAAAGATCACGATCAATATCAGATTCACTACTTTGGAGATCACTGTTGCGGATGCAACCCCCTGCACGCCGAGGTGGAATCGAAACAGAAACACGGCATTTAATATAAAGTTCAAAATATTACCTGTCACAGTTGCGATCAGGGGCTGTTTCGTATATCCAAACGCACGCAGATATCCTGCCAGTATGGGAATCATTGCGTTCAGTATGCTTCCGCCTCCTACGATCCGCAGATATTGTACGGCAGGCTCCTTCAATGCCGGCGCAATACCTACCACATACAGAATCCCATCGGAACAGAAAAACAAAAAAACAGACATCATAACACCCAGGATCCCATTAAACCATAATCCCAGAGTCTTTGCCTGACAGGCGATCCCCGGTCTGCCCGCACCGATATTCTGTGTCATCACAGCCAGCATTCCCATAGAAACTACCGAATACATAATAATAAATACACCAATATAAGTATTTGCTGTTCCGACTGCTCCGACTGCCTGATCTCCCACAGAAGAAAGCATTAAAGTATCCACCATTCCGGACAACATGTAAAAGATTGTCTCCAGACACAGTGGTACAAATAATTGAAATAATGACTTATTCTGTCCTTCCATCGTATGTTTTATATCCTTTCTGCGGTTCCTATAAATTTGCATTTTCATTTTGTAACCATTCAGAATACTATTCTGAATAGTACCTTTAATTTTTACATATTACTACTTTATCTTTCCTAAAGCTTGCATTTTTACCACAGAAAATTGACTTATTTCTACTTTTATAGTAATCTGACCATAATATCCTCTGATCCACTTCACAGAAAGGCCTGCCTATGTACCCTGAATTAAGAGAAGAACGCATTCACGGAACAAAAGAATTTCCTTTTAGCTGTTACCACCTGCATGATATGCCTGCTTTTTTTCAGATTCCTGTCCACTGGCATCCGGAGGTAGAGATCATATATGTCCGCTCCGGCTCTCTTAATGTCATCATTGAAGGGGAAGAATACGAAGCGGCCGGCGGCTCCGTATTCTTTGTGAATCCCGGTGAGCTTCATTTTATGGGTTCCGCAATTCCGGGCGTAGACTATCATACCCTGTTGTTTCCACTGGAATTTATTTCCTTTCAGACGGACGATCTGTTGGAAACGGAGTTTCTCCTTCCCCTGCGTAACCATGAATTGCTTTTGCATCATAATCTTTCCCACGAAAAAAGCTGTCCTGACATCATTTCTCTCATCCGTGAGATCCTGTCTGTCAGACAGCTTCCAAATACATTGAGTGGGTATTTCCGATTACGTATTTTATTGTTGTCACTTATCCAAAAAATTGCTTCCTGCGGAACCATTAACCCGATGGGCTCCAAAAGGAACGATCCAATGCAGCGTGAGATACTGACTTATCTGCAGTATAACTACACAGAACCCCTTCGGTTGGAAACCCTGGCAGAGCAATTTCATTTATCCGAAAAATATTTGTCCCGCTATTTTAAGCAGCACTTTCATCTGACTCTGACGCAATACCTGATGCATCTGAGACTGACCCATGCCTGCCATCTGTTAGAGAGCACCTCTCTGCCGGTTACAGAGGTTGCCCTGCAGTCCGGCTTCCCCAACGTAAGTCATTTTATCCGTTGCTTTCACAGGACATATCAGATGTCTCCGCTGCAATACCGTAAACAGCTGCCCTATCAATGATCGTTTTCAAGAGCTCTTCTTGCAAGCTCCAGGCATCCCATAATGCCCTGATCATCATGAAGAGAGGCCGGCACCACATAATGCTCCATGTCTGCAAGTTCATCTGTTACGATATAGCCATTGATGTATTCCTTAAGCTTCTTGCGGATAAGCGGGAACAACTGCTCCTGGTGCATGACACCGCCGCCTAAAATGATCATTTCCGGTGATACCGTCATGACATAACCGGTCAGTGCCTGAGCAATGTAATCTGCCTCCAACTCCCATACTTCCGGGCAATCTGCCAGGTCCACTGCTTTCCTGCCCCAGCGTTCTTCGATGGCAGGGCCTGCCGCCAGACCTTCCAGACAATTCATATGATAAGGACATCTTCCGGCATAAGTATCTGCGGTCCGCTTCGTGATCAGCACATGTCCGGTCTCCGGATGGAGCATTCCGTGATGCAGTTCTCCATTACTATAGATACCACCGCCGACACCGGTGCCGATGGTCAGATACATGACGCACTTTTTCCCTTGTGCCTGTCCGAAGGTCACTTCGCCGAGGACAGAACCATTCACATCTGTATCGAATCCCACGGGGCAATGAAGTGCCTCCTGCATCTGCCCCACAATATCGCAGTCCCTCCAGGCCAGCTTTGGCGTGGTTGTGATATAACCGTATTTTTCGGAATCTCTGTCCAGCTCAATGGGCCCGAAACAGGCAATTCCCAATGCATCGATCCCCTTGTCCCTAAAATAAGCGATCATCTTAGGAATCGTCTCCTTAGGCGTAGTTGTAGGAAGCGATACCTGTTCATAAATTTCACCATTCTCATCGCCAATAGCGCAGACCATTTTTGTACCGCCGGCTTCCAATGCACCCAAACGTAGTTTTGCCATATAAACTACCTGCCTTTCCAAATTCTGTCTGTCAAATATATCCCGCGCTTTTCCTTCGGATTCTGCTCTCTGTGGTTAGTATAGCAAATCCTTTTCTCCCTGTTAATATCCATTTTTATGGAGTTTCTCTCACTTTTTAATTTTCCCTTTTCCAGGGAATCTTTCCTATGATATACTTGTTATACTGTTCTCAGTTACACACAAATTGCAGGAGGTTATATCACAATGAAAAAAATATGGATCGTCGGTTCCCTCGGTCACATGGGGCAGGCGTTGATCAGGTTGTTAGACATGATGGAATATGAATTATACGAGACCGATAAGGACGAGCTGGATATCACGGATGAACATGCAGTTTCCCTGTTCATGCACCGGAATCGTCCCGATGTCGTCATCAACTGTGCAGGATATCATCCTTCCGCCGGTGCAGCACAGTCGGAGACAGATATGGCTTACAAGGTAAACGCCGTAGGTGCGAGGAATCTGGCGCAGTCTGCGGAAAGCATTCAGGCAAAACTCATACAGATCTCTACGGATGATGTATTTTCCAGCGCATCCGACACACCCTATAATGAGTTCGATGATGTAAATCCCGTGGGGCTGTTTGCGAAATCCAAATATGCCGGAGAGAAATTCGTCATCCAGCTGATGACCCGCTATGTCATTATCCGCAGTTCCTGGATCTACGGCATCGGCAAAGACTTTTTGAATGAAGTACTGGAAGCTGCCGCAGATCCCAAAGTATCCACCATGGAATTATGGAACAATGACCGCGCCGTTCCCACTTCTGCCGCTGAGCTTGCCCGGGTGGTGAAATTCTTCATCGACAACGACCACTACGGTATCTATCACGCCGTATGCAGCGGCGGTTCCTGCACACGCCTGGAATTTGCGAAAGAGATCCTGCGTCTTGCCGGAAAAGAAGATCGGCTTACCGTCACAGTAAAAGACGGCACCCCGGAGAAATATTCCGTACTGGATAATATGATGCTGCGTCTCACCGGCATCAAAGAACCCAGTGGCTGGAGAGAGACATTGGCTTCCTACATGAAAGAAACCGGAGGACTGGAATAGTGGAAAAACACGAAAAAGAAAAGAAAAAACTCGGGCTGTCCACCAAAATCTTTATCGCCCTTTTAACCGGTGCGGTATGTGGTGTGCTGATCCATTATTATATGCCGGAAGGGTACTTCAGAGATACGATTCTGATCAACGGTATTCTCTATGTACTGGGAAATGGTTTTATCCGCCTGATGCAGATGCTGGTGGTCCCTCTGGTATTCTGCTCCCTCGTCTGCGGCGCCATGGCCATCGGTGATACGAAAACATTAGGAACTGTGGGTGTGAAAACGATCCTGTTCTATCTGTGCACCACTGCTTTGGCGATCTGCGTGGCACTGGGTATTGCCAGTCTGATCAATCCCGGCGTTGGCTTAAATATTGCGTTGCCGGAGGATGCCACCGAAGTTGCGACCACCCAGGTAGATTTTGCGGAGACGTTGTTGAATATTATTCCGAAAAATATTTTTACCTCTCTGTCCGCCGGAGATATGCTGCCGATCATCTTCTTTGCTTTATTTGTCGGTATTCTTCTGGCTGCCATGGGCAACCGGGTCTCCACTGTGGCGAACTTTTTCAGTCAGTTCAATGACATTATGATGGAAATGACGATTGCAGTCATGAAAGCTGCCCCTGTCGGTGTCTTCTGCCTGATTGCCAAGACCTTCGCAGGCATCGGCTTCGACGCTTTTGTACCTATGCTGAAATATATGGGAAGCGTCATTCTGGCGCTGGCAGTACAGTGTTTCGTGGTATATCAGGTCATGCTGTTTACCTTCACCCGGTTGAATCCTTTCAAGTTCATTAAAAAGTTCTTCCCGGTTATGACCTTTGCCTTCTCCACTTCCACCAGTAATGCGACGATCCCTCTGTCTATCGACACCCTGTATAAAAAAATCGGTGTCTCCAAACAGATTTCGTCCTTTACGATACCTCTGGGTGCCACCATTAACATGGACGGTACTTCCATTATGCAGGGCGTAGCAGTTGTTTTCATCGCACAGGCTTACGGTATTCCTCTGACCCCGGCTGCCATTGCTACTGTCATTGCCACCGCGACGATCGCTTCCATCGGTACTGCCGGTGTCCCCAGTGTCGGTCTGGTCACCCTGTCCATGGTACTGACTTCCGTGGGCCTTCCCACCGAGGGAATCGCACTGATTATGGGTATCGACCGTATTCTGGACATGCTGCGTACTGCCGTAAATATCACTGGTGATGCTGTATGTACCACCATCGTTGCCAAGCAGCAGGGAGCCTTTAACGAAAAGACTTTCCAGGCAGATAACTGATCACCTGTTTACAGCTTTCCAGATGGCTGCACTGTATAAAAAAAGTGAAACATTCTGTCTTGTGCTCAAGTGCACCGTCAGAAGTTTCACTTTTTTATAGCTCGAAGCTATTCTATTTCAGTTTATTTAATTTTGCCCGGTTGGCAATAACGATCAGACGCATATCCTGTGTCAGAGGTACTTCCGGATCGATATTGGTATTTACATTTTTTCCTTCGATGATCGCCACCACGTTAATGGAATATTTTTTCCGCAGATTCAGCTCGATCAGATTCTTGCCGATCCACTGCTGTTTGACTTCCATTTCCACCATAGACACATCCTGGGACAATTCGATAATGTCCATGAAACCGGAGCTTAACAGATTTTTGGCCAGGTGGATCCCTGACTCACTCTCGGGGAATACTACACGGTCTGCTCCTACTTTCGTAAGGATCTTGCAGTTTATCTCAGTGGCGCATTTGGCGATAACGGTCTTTACGCCCAGTTCTTTACACAGCATGGTTGCCATAACACTGGCTTCCAGATGATTTGCCATGGTCACAATGACCACATCAATATTCGCAATACCGATCTGTCTCAACGCTTCCGGATCTGTAATATCTGCACATTTACAGTATGGAATCTCTGAGATTGCCGCATTGACAACTGCCTCTCTATTGTCTACCGCCACCACCTCTGCGCCGTTCTCTGCCAACTCCTTCGCCACACTTCTTCCATATCTTCCAAGTCCAAATACTGCATAGGTCTGATTGATTCCCATAGTCTCTTCCTTCCTGTTGCTTCGATCTGCTTTATCCGACGCTGATCTCTTCTGTCGGGTTCTTCACAATATTTTTGTTCTTTTTCTGCGTGCTGAATGCCACTACCAGAGATATGGGGCCGACTCTTCCCAGATACATGGTCACGATAATAATCAGTTTTCCCCAAAGATTCAGCATGGAAGTCAGGTTCCTGCTTAATCCCACAGTAGCTGTGGCACTCACTGTTTCATACACAATATCGATCACAGCCGCGTCTGTCACTGCAGATAAAAGAATCGCAGACAACGACGCAATGATAAAAAACATACCAACAACTGCTACCGATTTATTCACCGCCTGCTTCGGAATATTTCTCCCAAAAAGCTCTGCATCCTCCTTATTACCTATGGTGGCAAACATAGATACCAGCAGCACTGCGATCGTAACTGTCTTCATTCCTCCTGCGGTTCCCACCGGAGAGCCGCCGATCAGCATCAAAAGCACCGAAATGATCGCAGAGGTATTGGTCAGATCCTCTTGTGGAATCGTGGCAAAACCTGCGGTTCGCGTAGTTACTGCCTGGAACAGGGATGCCCAGATCCGTTGCGGCACCGTGTAATCCTGCATCGTCAGAGGATTATTGTATTCAAAAATATAAAATACCGCCGCTCCCACTACAATAAGTATTCCTGTCACCGTGAGTGCTATTTTACTGTGAAGCGTCAGCAGTCGGAAACATTTCAGCTTCTGGCTCCGGATATTTTTCAAAACCCGCAGTACATCCCACCAGACGATATAGCCTAAGCCTCCCAATATGATCAACAGCATCGTGACCAGATTGACCATTGGCTGAAATACATAGCCACACAGACTGTCTTCCGCCATAATATCCATTCCTGCGTTGCAGAAGGCAGATACGGCATTAAAAATCGAAATCCATATGCCTCTGAGTCCGTATTCCGGCACAAATACTGTCATGTACAAAAGAGCTCCGCATCCCTCCACCACCAGAGTACCTATGAGAACCTTGCGGAGGAATTTCACGATTCCGGAGATATTATTCAGATTAAATACATCCTGCAGCATCCACCGGTTACCCAGTCCCAGTCGTCTGTGCAGTCCCATCATCACACCGTACATGACCGTAATGACTCCCAGACCTCCCAACTGGATCAGAAACAGGATCACAATCTGTCCCCAGACGCTCCAGGTGGAATATGTGGGAACCGTCACCAGACCGGTCACACATATGGATGTGGTAGCCGTAAATAAAGCATCTATATAAGGAACCGCTTCTCCGGTAGCTGAACTGATGGGTAATGCCAGCAGGAAGCTACCCACTAATATGGCACACAGAAAGCTAAGCATGATCTTCTGTGTCGTAGACAACTGTATTATTTTTTTACTGTTCATAACACACTCCATTCCGCCGATGCTTTATCTCATCAGTGGAATCGCTAATCAAATTTCACGGGTGCAATCCGCAATGTTATGATTATAACACACTTTTAAATAAAAAACTCCTATTGGGGACAGTTTGTTGCTGTATCCATCATAGGAGTTTTCTTCTGATCTTATTTTTCTTCCCTTATACCTTAAAACGATATCCAACACCCCAGATGGTCTCGATATATTGAGGCTTTGCAGTATCTTTTTCAATTTTCTCACGGATCTTCTTGATATGCACGGTAACCGTAGCGATATCACCGATGGAGTCCATATCCCAGATCTCACGGAACAGCTCCTCTTTGGTAAATACATGGTTCGGATGCTCCGCCAGGAACGTCAGCAGATCGAATTCCTTGGTCGTAAACGTCTTCTCCACACCGTCCACATAGACACGTCTTGCAGTCTTATCAATACGGATACCACGGATCTCCACGATATCATTCTGCTGCTTCTGGTTAGTTCCCACCAGTCTCTCATAACGGGCCATGTGCGCCTTCACACGGGCTACCAGTTCACTGGGGCTGAAAGGTTTGGTCATATAGTCATCCGCACCCAGCCCTAAGCCGCGGATCTTATCAATGTCGTCCTTCTTCGCAGATACCATGAGAATGGGAATATTTTTCTCCTCGCGGATCTTCTTACATACTTCGAAGCCGTCCATGCCAGGCAGCATCAGGTCCAGAATGATCAGATCATAATCGCCTGCCAGTGCGGTCTTCAGTCCCTCATCGCCGGTATTGCAGATATCGACCTTGAAATCACTGAGCTCCAGATAATCCTTCTCAAGATCTGCAATTGCTACTTCATCTTCAATAATTAAAATCTTACTCATTATTTATCCTCCATTTACAGAATGTCCTTGTATTATCGATGATCATGCCATTTCTGTTTCATTTCCTCATTCATTACTTGGTTCCACCCGGCTGCAGTTCAATATATTTTCTCAGTACAAAATGCATACAGGTTCCTTCCCCTTCTTTGGCTGTCGCCCATACATAACCGCCATGATCCTCAACAATTTTTTTAACAATGGATAATCCGATGCCACTGCCGCCCTGGGCGGAATTGCGCGAAGCATCCGTGCGGTAGAACCGCTCGAAGATCTTCTGCAGATCCTTCTGTGCGATTCCCTTGCCGTTGTCCTCGATCTCTACCCGGATGGAATCCACTTCGTCAAGAATACGGATATCAATATGCCCGTCAGGCTTGTCCATATATTTTACGCTGTTACTGATAATATTATTGATGACCTTCTTCATCTGCTCCGGATCCGCAATGACAACTGTGTCAGGAGATACCAGATTCGAATAGTTCAGCTTGATACCACGCTGCTCCAGATCCAGTCCGACTTCTTCCACACAGTCGCCGAAGTAATCTGCTACGTTGATCCGGTGGAAATTGTACGGGATCCGGTTATTATCAATTCCGGAATAAGTGGTCAGCTCGTTGATCAGACGATCCATATCAATGGCTTTATTGTAGATGGTCTTGATGTATTTATCCATCTTCTCCGGCGTATCTGCCACACCGTCCATGATTCCTTCCACATAACCCTTAATGGCTGTGATAGGGGTCTTCAGATCATGGGAAATATTGCTGACCAGCTCTTTGTTCTGCTTCTCATGCTGAATGTTCTCTTCCGTGGATTCCTTCAGCCGCAGACGCATATCTTCGTAATTGCGGTAGAGATCACCGATCTCACCCTTGGCATCTGTCTCCAGAACATAATCAAAGTTGCCTTCCTTAATCTTGCGCATTGCCACATTCAGCTCATTGATGGGCTCAAATACGCCCTTGTGGATCCACTGGGTCAGCATCAGGCTGGTGAAGATCAGGATCACAATGATCGCCACGAACATATCGATCAGCAGATGTCTCGAGATCAGCGAATTGACCTTCGTGACGATAAATACGCTGCCCGGTGTTCCATCCCGGAAGGTGAAATCAATCTGTTTTACATACTTCTCCAGTTCATTGTAGAAATATCCGCTGTCATCCGACAGATTCTCGTCACCATAGGCAGGCAGTTTTTCAAAAATCTGCTGTGCGGCTTCTTCATTGCCGGCATAATACAGCTTATCACCTTTTCTTACAATAATGTAAGTAGACTTCCGCGATACCTCCTCATTGATATGATCCAGATATTCTTTATCTTCCAGCCTGCTGCTGTCTTCCTTCACCTGGTCCAGCAGCACATAATACGCCTGATCCGTGGTGTTGGTGAATTCCCTGAAATTCTCCGACATCATGGAATAATCAATATCCGTCAGGCTGAGACCCTGAGAGTAATTCATCAGGTAAATGGCAATCATTACAAAAGCCATGATCGTCAACAATAACGGAAGTAATATAATACTTATAAATGTTACACGAAGTCTTGTTTTAAATTTCATATTACTCTTGCCTTTCAGCAACCTGCACGTGAATAATTTATATTTTATACTTTACTTTCGCTCATTATAGCATGATTCCCACCTTCTGTGTATAAAGGAAGCAAGAATATCATTAAAAAAATATAAACAAAATTTTTTCATTTTTCTGTTGACATTATTCTCGCATCATGTATAATAAGCTTATAAGAAACAGTAATCATTACTATTATCGAGAAAGGGGCTTATCATGGCACTGAAACGAAGCAGACAACGGGAAATGATCAAATCCTTTCTCATGGGACGCAAGGATCACCCTACCGCTGATGTGATCTATTCTAATCTGAAGCAGCAGGATCCGAACTTAAGTCTCGGTACCGTCTATCGTAATCTGACTCTGTTGTCGGACATGGGAGAGATTTTACGACTCCGGGTCGGTGACGGTGTTGACCATTTTGATGCTGATACTTCCGAACATTATCATTTCGTGTGTACGGAATGCGGAAGCGTCATTGATCTGGACATGGATAGTATTGATTCCATCATGGAGACAGCCGGAGAGAGATTTGACGGCCGGATCCGGGGACATGTCACTTATTTCTACGGCACTTGTCCTGCCTGCACCAGGGTTGCTACGGAGTCCTAGTTTTCTGAATGAAAACTGGCTTCGTTCCATAATATATTTGTGCTTATAAAGCACACGCAAAAAGAGAAAACTAAAACAAAACATTTCATTAGAGAAAAGGAGAAAAAATTATGGCAAAGTATGTATGTCAGGTATGTGGTTATGTTTATGAAGGTGATGCGGCTCCCGCAGAGTGCCCCATCTGTCACGCTCCCGCTTCCAAGTTCACCAAGCAGGAGGAAGGCAAGACCTGGGCTGCTGAGCATGTAGTAGGTGTAGCGAAAGGTGCTCCCGAGGATATCATTGCAGATCTGCGTGCGAACTTCCAGGGTGAATGCTCTGAGGTTGGTATGTATCTGGCAATGGCAAGAGTTGCTCACAGAGAAGGTTATCCCGAGATCGGTCTGTACTGGGAGAAGGCTGCTTACGAAGAAGCTGAGCATGCTGCAAAATTCGCTGAGCTGTTAGGTGAAGTCGTAACCGATTCCACCAAGAAGAATCTGGAGATGAGAGTAGATGCCGAGAACGGTGCTACCGCAGGTAAGTTTGATCTGGCTAAGAGAGCCAAGGCTCTGAACCTGGATGCTATCCATGACACCGTACACGAAATGGCTCGTGACGAGGCAAGACATGGTAAGGCATTTGAGGGTCTGTTAAAGAGATACTTTGGCTAAGCTACAAGCCATGCAAGGATAAAATAAAAAGTCACTGGGAGGACATTTATGTACTTCCAGTGACTTTTTATTTTAGATTTATACGGCGACAGCCGTCCATGAGCAAGTCACGCAGTGACTGCGAATGGGTTGCATGGCGCCAGCCTTAGGAGCGCGGCAGCCCTTATACAGTTCCGGAGATCACCAGCGTGCTGACGCCGGGGTTGATCCCCCACGCTCCTGTAACGGGATCCTGGGTGTAAGTCGCTGCGGGTACAGTAATACCTCCTGCAGTTCCGGTAAATAATCCGGTAGTCGTATCATACGTATAGTTTGTTCCCTCTGCCCATGCAGTTCCATTAAAATTCACAGTCAGATTCTCCAATACGGGATTAAAGGTATCTGTGATCACGACACCGGTAGCTGCATCTGCTGCCGTATTCCCCAGATTCTGTATCAGGAACGTATACGTCAATGTTCCATTCTCTGTCACGGGTACGGGACTGACGGACTTTGTGATCGTAAGAAGCGGTCCGCTTGCCGCATTTACTGTCTCGCTCACAGTAACAGGAGTGACCCCTGCCCCGGCAATCGTCGCCGTATTCGTAATGGAAGCCTCTGCTGCCAGCGGTGCATAAGAGTTCACCTCAGCCTCATAGGTAAGTGTCACATTACCTCCCGCAGGCACGGTAATTCCCGTGATTGTCAGAGGAGGGCCTGCCGTTACAGCCGGTGTTGCCTGTAAAATTCCGTTTGCATAGTATTTTACGGTCCCCGGAATATACGTCAGAGGTGTCAGTTCTCTGGTATTAAACAAATACTCTCCCAGATTATCCGTTACTGTAATTCCATTAAATGCTGTAGTTCCTGAGTTCACAATGCTGATCACATACGTCACATTTTCATTCTGCCCGTAGGTATCCCGCACTGCTGTCTTGGTTGCAGACAATACCTCCGTGATCTCACCCACTGCTATATTGGAGTTTGTAATCTCATTTCCATAGCGAAGCTGTGCCTGGTTCGTAAATCTAGCCATATATTTTTGTATCCTTTCATTGTATTTGGATTTACTATAATATATGACTGTTTTTAAGAAAGTTGACGGATTCTGTCACCGCATTTCTTGACTTTCCTCTTCCACCTCCGTATGATGGAATCACAGGCATTCACTGGCGCTGCTCCAAAAAACATCGAGGATTCAACATGAAGAAAAAAGTATTTAACATCATCCAGATCGGTGACAAAAGTAACCGTCTGAGCCGGCTCTTTGATATTTTTATTGCTATCGTTATCTGTGCAAATATTCTGGTGACTTTTCTGCAAACCTTTGATGAGCTTGCTTTTTTATTTCCGGTATTTCACGTGATCGAGGTTATCACTATTCTGATCTTCTGTGTGGAATATATTCTGCGGATCTGGACTGCGGACTATCTATATCCTGATAAAAGCGAGCTCCGCTCCCGGCTGCGGTTTCTGATCTCCTTCGACGGCATTATCGACCTGCTGACAATTTTACCCTTTTTCTTCCTGTCCGGCATGGTCATCTTCCGGATGCTGCGGGTGGCGAGGATCTTCCATTTGTTCCGCCTGAATGCACGGTATGATTCCTTCAATGTCATCACTACGGTATTGTATGAAAAACGCAATCAGATCATTTCCTCCGTGTTCATCGTACTGATCCTGATGCTCGCCAGCAGTCTGTGCATGTACAGCGTGGAACATGATTCCCAGCCGGAAGTATTCCGCAATGCCTTCAGCGGCATCTGGTGGAGCATGTCAACGCTGCTCACCGTGGGCTACGGAGACATCTATCCCATCACCACACTCGGCCGGATCATGGCGATCTGTATCGCCTATCTCGGTGTCGGTGCCGTGGCTATCCCCACCGGTATCATCAGTGCCGGTTTCGTGGAACAGTACCAGCGCAAAAGCAGTCTCTCTAATATTAAAGAAGCAGATATTCATGAGATCGCCGAGATCTTCGTAGATAAACGCTTTGCGGACAAATCCGTGGAAGAAATGGAAGAGGCAGAACAGGTCACGATCTTCCTCATTCTGCGGGGGGATCTGTCCATTCTGCCTCAAAAAGATACGATGTTGAAAATAAATGACATCATTGTCATTCGTGGTGAGAATCCCTAACAATAGTGAAGACTGCCTCTTTTGCAGGGGCAGTCTTTATTATTTGTGATACTTATTTGGCTTCCACGGTTTCCGTAGTTTCTGTTGCCACTGTTTCACTTTCTGCGGTTTCAGCCTCGACATTCTCGGTCTCCGTCGCAGTTTCCGTTGTCTCGCTTTCCGTTATCGTAGTATCTGTAGTTTCGATGCTTTCTGTCTCTTCAGCGGTCTCCTCCACCTCCACCAGATCCTCCAGTGTATAATTGAATCCGGTCACCACGTTGGTGGCCACGACATACACTTTCATTTCATAGGGAAATGCGACGTAATACTGGCTGGTCATGGAATTCAGATTACCGACGTTAATGATCACGCTGCGATCTGCAGTCTCGTACTGAATGGTACGCTCCGGATCCGCCAGTCCATACTGTGACATATCCGTCACATTTTCAATCACCTGATCTGCCTTTAACGGTGCCACCTTCAGGATCATCGCCTTGATCCGGTCCTGGTTCAGATTCAGGGAATGATCGTCCGTATAGTACCATGTTTCATCCTTTTTTTCAAAGGCATAGGTCTCTCCCTCATATACATAGCAGAAGCTGGTAATATCATCGGAGTTCACATCCAGCACCGTCTCCTGTGTATCCTCGGTGGTGGAAGTCGCAGACGATGCATTTTTATTATACTGTCGGATGCCCAGGAATGCTGCCGCCAGCACTACCAGTGCCAGCAGCATCCCAATCATCTGTCTTTGTTTCTTTTTCATAATAACACTCTGACCTTTCTGTCTTCGTTTTCTGTCCTTATGCTTATTGCCCTGTTTTGCAGCAAGCGTTTTTATCTCTTCCGTCTGCCAAACCAGATCACGAATCCAGCGATCATACAGCCGACAGGAAGTATCACGGTAACCAGCAGCCCAAGCAGCAGAATCTGTGCGGAATCCACTACCAGATTAGAGACCTCATAGCTTTTTACCGGAATAGATACCGAGGTCTCATGATCTGCCATTCCACTGAATGTATTGGTGAACAGGGTCAGGTTCGCACCGCTGACAACAGAATTTGCATCATCCGTGAACAGCTGCTCGCAACCGTACACGACCAGTGTCGCATCCCCATCATCCAAAGTCTTTACTGCCTCAACACCTAATGCGAAGGGACCATTCACATCATTTTCACCCTGTGAAAAATCCTGTGTATTGTTGACATCCTGTTTTGCAAAAGAGCTGTCGGAGGTGCTCAGGAACACATCATAGGTAATATCACCGGTGACTGTCTCGTCGGTACTTACTTCCTCCGGAACGATGATGCCCTGAGAATACGGCAGGAACAGATATTTTCCATAAGTGCCTGAGGTATAGCTGTCAGAGCTCTGTGTCGGCAGGATATAATACGGACTTCTGTAGTAGCCGTTGGAATCATTCTCCACTACCAGTCCTTTGGCAATGCTCAGATTCATATAGCTTAAGATAGCATCTATATTGGGTGTCTCCTCATCGGTATAGCCGGTTACCAGGATGACTTTTCCACCGTTGTTCAGATAGTCGATCACCTTATCCTTATCATCGGATGAAAAATCGCTGGTGGCACCGTTAATGAACAGACAGGCCGCATCGTCGGGGATAGCATCCAGATCCATCAGATTCACAGTCTCATAATCCACATTTTCCTTGTTCAGTGCGGATGTAAAAGTGTTGCTTAAACTCAGTTCATTATGTCCTATTGTCATATATACCTTGGGCATATCATCATTTAACACATAATCCAGCGCACTGGTGATCTGTCCTTCGCCATCATAACCGGTGGTCGTGGTGTTATAACTGTACGTCGAATAGTCAAAATCATAAGAAGACTCATAGACATCGTTGTAATCAATGACCTTGCTGCGCTTGTCGCTGACCACGATCAGGCTGTTCGTGCTGATGTTGCCGGTGGTGTACTGGGTATAGAACATCGGGTTAACGGTGGGATCCACATATTCCACGGTGATATGATCCGACAGATCATCGTATCTCTGCAAAGTCTGCCCCAGTGTGGTATCCTGATTGTCCTGATTTACCAACACATAGATTGTCACATCATCCTGCATATTTTTCACATAGTCGACGGTCTGATCTGTCAGAGAATACAGCTTCTGGCTGGTCATGTCGATTGCTGTCCAGCCGGAAGGCATCTCGCCCATGATAATATTAACGACTACTACCAGCGCTACAGCTACAGCGATCATACCGGTACTGTAAGCACTGAAGCTTAAGTTTTTCACGGACATGCTGTAACGGCGCTTCTGAATGGACTGTACCGTCAGGAACAGAACCAGTGCCGTAACGGATACATAATATACGATAGAAGATACATCCAGTGTGCCGTTTAACAGGTTGGAAAACGGTGTGTAAAGGTCAAAGCAACGCAGCAGCTTTGTCAACAGATTGCCGGTACTGGAAATAATGGAGCAGATGGAATCCATCATATATCCCAGGAACAATACTAAAAAAGTAAGTACTGCTGCGATGACCTGGCTCTCTGTCACGGAAGACAGGAACAGACCGATGGCAATGGCGGTCATCCCGAAAAGGAAATATGCCAGGATCGACAGGTAAGCCTCTCCCATGGGAACACTGCCGTACTGCGCCATGATCAGCGGGTAAAAGCAGATGATCGCTACGGGAATAGCAAATATAGTTAACAGCGCCAGGAATTTTCCCATTACGATGCCGCCTACGGACACCGGTGCCGTCAGAATCAGCTGATCCGTCTTGCTCCGCTTTTCTTCCGCCAGGATACGCATGGTCAGGATCGGCACGGTCAGCATGAATAGAAAGGTAACGCTGGATACCACATACGCAAAATAAGGATATCCGTTCATCAGGTTATAAACGCTGAAATACAGTCCCAGGAAAAACAGGGTGACTGCAATAAATAAAAATCCGATAAAGGAACGGAAATAGGATTTCAATTCTCTCTTATAAATGGCTAGCATATGATTCCGCCTCCTTTGTAGTTACAGTTTCTTTTTTCTCTTCGCCGGGCTGTGCTTCCTCTTCCGAAGCTTCTGTCTGCTGTGTGGCAGCCTCTGTAATTTCCCGCTTTTTCCTTTTTGAGAACATTTTGTACTTCTCCGGCTGTGTAGGTGCTACATCCTCGGTCAGTTCCAGGAAGATGTCTTCCAGAGACTTCTCCGCATGGGTCATCTCTAAAATAGGCAGCTTTGCATCTGCAAGTGCATAGAAGACCTGCTCTCTGATGTCGGCATTCTCTTTGGAGATCACTTTCAGTTTTGCAATATCTTTGGGAGCCTCAGTATTTTCTTCGATCCTGTCGATCTGCGAGATCTCCTGCAATGCCGTCTTCACCGCTGCGACGCTTCCCTTTACTTCCAGGTTCAGTTCCATGGAACCACTCATAAGCTTCTGCAGATTCTCCGGGGAATCGCTGGCTACCAGCTTACCATGGGCTATGATCATAATATGGTCACAGACCGCGCTGACCTCCGATAGAATATGAGAGCTGAGGATCACGGTATGATTCTCCCCCAGCTTGCGGATCAGATCTCGGATCTCGATGATCTGTTTCGGATCCAGACCTACCGTGGGCTCATCCAGAATAATAACCTCCGGGTAGCCAAGGATTGCCTGCGCCAGTCCGACTCTCTGTCTGTAACCTTTTGACAGATTCTTGATCAGACGCTGCTGCATATCGGTGATCTGTGTCATTTCCATGACCTCGTCAATCTGTTGCTTCCGTTCTTTTTTCGGCACTTTTTTCAGTTCTGCCACGAAATCCAGGTATTCTCTGACAGTCATGTCAACATACAGCGGCGGAAGCTCCGGCAGATAACCGATGGCACGCTTTGCCTCCTCCGGATCTTTTTGGACATCTTTGCCATCGATCGTCACAGTACCCTCCGTGGCTGCCAGATAACCCGTGATGATGTTCATGGTCGTGGATTTACCTGCGCCGTTTGGACCAAGAAAGCCGTAAATCTGTCCCTTTTCCACACGGAAAGAAAGATGATCTACGGCTATATGGTCTCCGTATTTTTTTGTAAGATTGGTTACTTCTATCATATTTGCCTCCCATATCAGTTACTTGCGCTTACCTCAAATAATTCCCGATACTTGTGTCAATCATTATTTGGTGTACTTGTATTACTATATGAGGCAAATGTCATCAAAAGGTGAAACATTTGTGAAAATTGTGTGAAACCGGTTTTGAATCCTACAAAAAACTTTTCACCTTATCGTCAAAGAAGTGCTTAAGTTACCGGCTTCCACCGCCAGATGCAGCGGCAGCTTCTCTGCCGGAATATCCTCAAAAATAAACTCCGGCCCTCCGGTCTGCGCCGACTGAAACAGGAAAAGTACCCCGTCCACATAGAGCACCACTTTTTTCTGGTTGCTGTAGACTGTCAGGGAGAGCAGACCGTTCTCCTGCCGGTGCAGGGTAGAAAGTGCCGGATAGAGTACCGGTTCCCTACTCCATTTCGCCTGATAATAGTAATAGTGCTCCGTCAACGTCCTGCCGTCCTCCGAAAGCAACATCTCCTGCGTAGTTTCTCCGGGTAATCCACGGTATATGGGGATTTTTTCGTCTGTTATCCACAGGTCTTTTACCAAAAATCCACGTTTCAGGCATAACCTGTAAAAATGATCTGTTCCCGGATTCTGCCTTACCCCATTTTTCTGTCCGGCATTGTCCTGCCCGGTCTTTTCCTGTCCTTCGCTTTTCCTGTCGTCATTGTGAAACAGAATCGCATTGGCTCCCATCCGTGCCAGCCGCTCCAGATCTCTTTCCATCTGTTCGTCCTGCGTACCGTACTCACTGAGTTGCGGTGGCAGCCGGTATTCTACGATGTGTGGATGAAATTCGGCTTCGTTCAAATAGATGCCTTTTTTCTCTATGACACGCAAGTCATAAATTGCAAGGTCCCGCTGCCAGTACACTTCCCGTCGATTTTCGAAATCTTCTGAATCCCGGAATTTTCCTGAATCCTCTGTTTTAAAAAGACTACTATCGATCCCGGTTGGGAACCGCAGCCAAGCTCTCACCTGATAGAGATAGGGATCCTTCCTCCCATTCCACAGGTGCGGCCGCAATAATAACGCGGTCATCGGATCCTGATCCACATTCCGATAATTTCCATAAAAAATAGGGCGACCGCCTCCTGCTGTCTCCCATATTTCCATTCGCATCTCAGTCTCCCGCCGCTCCGTCAAAAATTCTTCCGGCAGCTTGAATTCCAACTGTGCTTTTCCATTTTCCAGATTTACTATAATTATAAGATCCTTCCGCATCTGCATCCCTCTTTTCCGGTTTCTCCCTTATAGAAAGAGTTTTTGCAAATTTCGAAACTTTATGCTTACTATCCTTACATCGGGCAGGATCTTCTCCCCGGTACTTCCTCCCCCGAGACATATCCTGCATGAAACTCCATATTAATGTCCCGAAGTTCCTTCTCCCCATCGATGTATGCCTGATACATCTCTGCCAGTCCGGACGAACAGCCGTCACAATTTGCTTCCATATATCCTAAGGATTCCGCTACGATCTGCTCCCGTTCTTCTCTTGTAGTATCTTTGATCAAATATCCTGCCATACGAATCTTCCTGCCTTTCCTTTTGCTTAGTGTCAATGTACCACACTCCCAAAGTTCCCACAAGTTTTTTCACAAAATGCTTGCCCTGACCACGTGTGTATTTTACTATAGAAAAAAGTTGCGCTATGGATGATTCCTGCACAGGCAGCGCCTATGGGACTTTATTCTAGCTGAAACGAACGATTAAGGAGCCAGGTTCTCATGATTTACTGGATTTTAGCCACTTTAACAGCATTTTTCATAAAAGGTCTGTGCGGATTCGCCAATACACTGGTATTCACCTCTATTTTAAGTTTCGGCATCGTAAATGCTAATATTTCTCCGGTGGAACTGCTGATCGGTTATCCGTCGAACCTGATCCTAGTATGGAAAAAAAGAACTTCCCTGCATCCGCGTATCTTTTTCCTCCCTATGCTGTTCGTTCTTGCCGGCAGCATTCCGGGGGCATTTATTTTAAAATACATCACTGCCAATATCGTTAAGATCATCTTCGGTATTGTGGTCATAGGCATTGGAATCCAGATGTGGTTTCAACAAAAAGGGGCAAAAAATGAAGAGACCTTTTCCCCGAAAAAAGTCTCTCCTCTATTCACCGTAATAGTAGGACTCTCCGCCGGATTACTCAGCGGGCTGTTTGGTGTCGGCGCTCTGCTGGCCGTTTATATGACAAGCGTCTGTGAAGATAATGATGCCTTCAAAGCTAATATCAGCGCAGTATTTGCTGTAGAAAGCACCTTTCGCATCTGCCTGTACAGTGCTTTGGGACTGATCCGGTTCGAGACGATCCGGCAGGCGATACTCCTGATTCCCCTAATGCTGTTGGGATTATTCCTTGGCCTGAAGAGCAGCGACCTGATGGATGAAAAGCTCATCCGCAAAATCGTGATTCTCCTGCTCATTCTCTCAGGAATTGTGCTTGTTGCAAAAAGTATTTAATTTACTCATACAGCTGTCCGTCTACAATTCTTACGATACGCTTCGCGGACTGTGCCACTCCCAGATCATGTGTGATCATTACGATCGTGTTGCCCATGTCGTTTAATTCCCGGAACAGCTTCAGTACCTCCTTGCCGCTGGTCTGGTCCAAGGCGCCGGTAGGCTCATCCGCCAGCAGGATCGCCGGCACTGTATTCAACAGATTTTTTACCAAAGAAAAAAACAGGCAATGCCAAAGACCCTCTGTTCGAGGGTGCGGTCACGCTGTTGGCAAGACTGATTGCACCGGTCATGACAGATGCCGCCATTACCGATCTCTCCCTCATCGGCTCTATCCTGATCTTCTGCGTGGGTGTGAACCTCGTCTAGGATAAGAAATTCCGCGTGGCAAATATGCTTCCGGCGGTTGTTCTGCCAAATAGAACCACATTTAGCATATCAGCTTCATTTGCATATGTAAAACTGATTTGTGCTGGTGTCAATTCCGGTGGTATCAAATTTTCTTTGATTGCATCTGTATGTATTTTATAATTCAATTTTGATATTTCACTGTTTAGATTCCAATTTAATGAAAAGCGGCTATTTTCATCTGCTTTCAGCCTTTTATAATCCATGATTATATAAAGTTTAAATTCTGCTGAAATCCATGATGCAAATTCAAATGCAATATCTGAATGTGCATAAGTGCCACCATAACGTCCGGATTTACATACGATTCCTATTGCCCCAGTAGTCTCTATCCATTTTGTAGGTGACATTGTAAATGCATTAGATCCCGCCTGATTTCTAAAGGAGTCGAATTCGACCCCTTTAAAGTTATTATTATGTAATTTTTCCCATAAACCAAGAAACTCTATTGTGTCTTTGCTTCTCATCCAATTTTTAATTACATCCTTTGCTTCATCACTTTTATAGCGTGCAATATCCGTCAATGATATAAATTCATTTTGAAAATCCTATGTATATATTCCAATATCTATTCCATTCGCGTGAATTGTGTCTTTTACAATATTTTTCACTTTATTATCCTCCAGTTCAATTGTAACTATATGCTTTGTTTTCTTCTTCAATAGTCTCACACTCCTGTATTATTCATTTGTCAACTTTCCAGACTGCTCTGCAAGCTTTTTCTCTTCTCGCTTTACCCTGCGTTCCAGTTTCTTAATATCTTCCGATGCTGGTAAATCTTCCGGTTTAATTCCTCTTTGTCCAAGCATGTCCCTAACAGAAGTATTATTTTCCACATGTTCAACAGTGATTGCAGATTCTCCTTGCAGATCCTTTTCTTCAACATTATAATTTGTCATTTCAGTTGCAAGATTTTTTGCGGCAATGGTAAGTGTTGGCAGGAAATCCGCAAGTGGTCTTTTGTCCTGTACTCCCAAACGGTCTTTCATCTGTTTCGTGGTAAATCCACCAAATAAAGCCTGATCTCCTTTAGACCGAATCCGACCAAATCCAGCATCATCTACTCCACGCTCATATATATTTTGAGACAATCTTTTTTCCGATTCCCTTAATTTTCCTCTTGCCTCTGTTCTTTCGATATAAGAAATTCTTTCTTCAATCAATTCCTGTTTTCTAGTCTGAACCGCAAAATAGCTTTGTGCAAAAGCTATCTGCTCCTTTCGTGGATCTCCATTTTCAGCAATAAGATAACATGCATAACGGGTAAGCATATAATCCTCAACTTCTCTATTGGCTCCACTTCCCAATGTGACCATTTTGCTGACGCCAGCAAAATGGTCTTCCACACTAATTCCGTTATTTTTACAAGAAAGCATTCCCTTTTTTACAACATTTTCGAAATTTCTCCATTGAATATAGTCCAATAATGTCATTAATTCTCGTGCATACCAATACTCAATGCCATCCGCTTCATGTCGGATATCATCAAATTTTCTTCTGTACAATTCAATTATTCTCTTTTCCATTCAAATTTCCTCCTCTTATGAACATATTGCTGACGCCAGCAATATGTTTTTTACTATTAATTTCTTCAATTACTCTATCACATTCTCCTTTGTGTTCCTCATCTTGTCATAATACGCCTTATACCTGTATATCGTCCTCTCGCTGACATTATTTCGTTTTGCAATCTCTATCATAGCCATGCCGTTCTCATAGCAATCAACAAAATCATTGTAGATTGCCATCCATTTTGCATTGTGCTTCTGCCTTCCACTTAATTTACGATTTTTATAATATTCCAGTTCTTTGCGTAACTCGGCGTTTTCATTTTCTAATTCTTCAATTCTTTTTAATGCTTCCTCAAGTGTTATAACCTTCTCCACTTCATTGTTCCTCCGTTCATGTCATTTTCGTTTTGTCTATATTATATATTGCTAATTAGTATTAGTCAATTTGATTTTGTCATACAGGAAGACTTTTCATATTCATCATGCAAATAAAATACCGCTGATATCTTTTGCAAGCTATGTCTTTCCATAGACTCTCTGCCTGAATATTCCTAATCCACTCGTCTAGATTCCATTTTCGTTTTAAAGCCGGTCCATATTTTAGAATCAGGGATGTTATTACATCTGCACATCTCTCAAAAGCTGCATTCTCTTTTGCATCTTCATAATACTTCTTTCTCATTGCTGCTCCCTTTTCCGAATATAATTTGTTTTGGCAGCCAATTTGAATTATCTGCTTTGAGCAAATCATAAACATAAATCTTATTCGGTCTTCCCAAGCCCTGATGTCTTCGGTAAATCAAGCCATGCTCCTCCAGCTCCTTCACCATTTTGTTAACCTTCTTATTCCCCAGGTTCATCAGATTCATAATTTCTTCGATTGTGAAAATGATATAGGTAATTCCATATTCATCACGCCATGCGTCTCCATTGGAGTCTGACAAGCACTTGCGATCCAGCAGTATTCCATATAATACTTTTGCTGCATTTGTCATATCTCTGAACATGTCTTCCTTAAAAAATCTCTTAGGTATCCTGTAAAACTTATAATCAAAAGTTACATTTTCCATTGTCTTATCCTCTCTGTCATTCCTAATTTCGCTACTTGGCAAGCAGTGCCCCGGTATATACCCGGCGCATTTTTGCTTGTTGGGGAAAATGCCCCAATCCCCTCGAACTGCGGATAAACCGCAGAGCCACGCTAACGCTTTTTATCAATTCACTTTCTCTTCTTTGAATCTTCCTCATATAGATGAATAACTGCTTCAAGTGCCTTTTTTAGAAGCTCTGTTTGCTCATTATTCATCTTTTTTATTTCTGCAAGATTCTCTTCATACAGCTTCCCCGTTTCATTTGCTTTCTTAGCATACTGAACAACATTTCATCCTCCCGGAACTGACGGATATAAGGACTCTTCGGCTTGACCATAGCTGCGGCAGTGGGCGGTTTCGGGTCAAGCTCAAAGTCCGCAGCCAGTTTTTGCACTGCTTCATAACTGCTCAGATCGAACAGCCTTGCCACAAGGTCGATTACATCCCCCTTGGCTCCGCAGCTGAAGCAGAAAAAAATAGTCCTCATTCAGCTTCAAGCTCGGATGCCTGTCGTTGTGGAACGAACAGCAAGCCATACCGTTGCGGTTGACATTCAGCCCGTAGTGTTTGGCGGCTTGCTTTACGCTGATTGCCGCCTTGATGGTTTCATAGATTGTCATAGAAAAACCTCCGTTCATAGTATTCAGAAAACACGAAACACCCGCCGTGATTGGCAGGTGTTTGACGCTTTCTACTATGGTTATGCCGGATTTTTCAAAAAACAGGCTAATGACAGGACAACTTATCTGAGGACGTAGATTTCTTCACATTTACATGATATAATTAGAAAAATGAAAAAACAGGACAGGAGGGCAAGCATGAACCAAGAATTGATGACTTTGGATTTTTGGCAGGATACGGTCATATATGAGGGCAAAACATTTCCTGTCGGTACGCTTGCCTGTGATGCACTGAATGTCCCTGCGGATACCATTGCAAAGGCGAACGAGCAATGCGAGAAAATCAATCTGCTGCTCGGAACATTAAACGCCGGACAGGATGCTTGTGCACTCTGTCCTATGGCAAGGGAAGCTACTCTGGCGATGCTGGATATTCTCAGCGAAACCCCGCCATTCTCTTATATGGACATATCAAAGCACAGAGAACGGATAGAAAGGGTCTTTACTGCGGACAATGCACTGAAATATGTGGAGTTTGCCACAAAAGCCGCAACCAATTCTTTGCAATTTGAAGAAATCCAGAACTATGCCGAAGCAATCACGCTCCAGCGCTATACCGCCGTATGCGGGCATCTAGCCTACTCCCTTGGGGAATACCAAACGGCCATGCTTGATTTTGCAGAAAAATCGGATTGCAACGAAGCAGACCGCACCGCAGAGGGATTTGCCAGAATGTTCGGCAGCTATTTCACGCCGGAGTTCTCCATCGCTGAGGGCAATGCCTGGATGTCTGTCGCAAATAACTCTGTTCAGTATGTGGCAACCATCCGTCCCGGCGAAAAAGTTGCGAAGCTGGTCAAGCGGATGCACTATGTATCCTTTGTGGGGATGTTCCGGTCTGATCTCTTTGAGGGCCTGTGTGTTGGTCATGCACCGAAGAAATGCAAAATCTGCGAAAAGTGGTTTCTGACCACCAACGCAAGGCACACCAAATACTGCGGCGGCTATGCACCGGGGGACAAGCTGCACCGCACCTGTCGGCAGATCGGCAACCTGAAAAGCAGAGAACAACGGGAGCTTGCGGACGATCATCCGGTGAAACAGATTTATGAGAAACGGCTGAACACCATAAACCGCTATGTGAAGCGTGGTACTCTGGACGCTGATCTTGCAGAGGTTATGAAAAGGCTGGCAAAGGATAAAATGCTTCGAGCGCTGAGCAATGTCGCCTATGCCAAAGGTGATTACGAAAAAGAGATGGGACAGGCGGCTTTGCTAAATGAGAGCCTAAATTATAGGAACACTTAAACTCGGAGGGTTATACGAATGTTAGAATTAACGAAAGAACAAATGGAGGTTATTCAAAAAGCCATTTCAAAGAAGGCTGAAGAAAGTGTACAGGAATTTGATAAAGAATTAGATATTGTTGTGAGCAAGCTATCAACAGAAGGGTGGACTTTACCCGCAGAATTAAATATTTACGCAGTCAAAACAATAGCAAACACAAACAAATTGGATGATATCAATGCATTTTTGAAATGGTTTTTTACAATAGAAGATTTTCAGAAAACCAAAGATATGGTGAACGGAATCAAAGCATCTCCCATTAAAGAAGGACTGAAAAATCTCACAGACCAGTGCTGGCAAGCGTTTCAAAATAAATTGTATGCTGTTTGTGCAACATCGCTACTCTCGGTTATCGAGGGTATTCTGTCAGAATTTAGCGATGACAAGCAAGATGTAAGGATGATGAAGGTTTGTCAAAAGAAGGTCGATACCTTCCCGTCAACAGGAAGTACAATTCAAAAACATGTATGGATTTCTTATAACAACTTCATCCGAAATCTGTATCAAAAAAGCGATTTCTCTGCCGATGAACCTGAAACGATAAATAGGCATTGGCTATTACATGGAAGATCGGATTTTGAAATTGACGAGATGGATTGCATCCGTCTCTTTAATGCAGTTCAAAGCCTATGTATGATTGTAAAAGTAGAAGCAAAAGAAACACAATCTGAGAATTAAAATCAGGCTACTATCCAGAAAGCATTTGTTTAGAAGGGAGGTGCGCTATGCTGAAGGATTTTATATGGAATATGACCGGATACATACCAAAACACCAAGTCAATCCGCACGGTGATGGCATCATTCCCTATGTGGCAGAGCGCATCTTCCAACTGGAACCGGAGCCGCCAGCGGTGGACAGTCTGAACGAATACATCCTGTCTGCCTTACAGGAAAAGAACCTTATATATTTCTCATTCTTCCTGCACCACTACGAGCCGCAGCTCAACAAGCGCATCAAAGACTTTCTCGGTGTGGACGGCGGCGATTTGTACGACACAGACCGATTTATAGATATAAAACTCTCCTGCCGGGAGCAAATGCTCCAAAAGCTGATGGACTATGATCCTGCCAAGGGTGCGGTCAGTGAATTTGCAAAGAAATACAACTGCGACCTTGCTTGAAAAGCGGCTGGCGATCTGCATGACCTGCGGGCGTGTCGGCTCGTGGAAAGGCCGCCCCACCTTTGAAGAACTGGCGGTTATGTTTGAGGGCAGCACAGCAGAAATAGTTCGTCTTGCCGACTGGGACACAGTGAAAACAAACAAATTTGCAATCAGAGCAATAGCCTATCTTCTGAACTGTGAGAACGAAAAATTGCCCAAGGAAATGATGGTGGCATTTGAATAACGAGGGAGTGAGATACATGGAACAATTATTGATTATTGAAGATGATATCGGTTTGAATCAAGGCTTATGCAAAGCACTGAAAGCAGATGACCGTCAGATTATATCCTGTCATGATCTAAAAGCGGCAAGAGAGCAATTGCTTTGCGGCGGTGTATCCCTGATCCTGTTGGATATCAATCTGCCGGATGGCAGTGGGCTTGAGCTGCTCCGGGAGGTCAAGGAAAACATGCCCGGGGTTCCTGTTATTCTGCTGACTGCCAATGACACCGATCTGGACATCGTAGACGGACTGGAGAGGGGCGCTGATGATTACATTACCAAGCCCTTTTCTCTTTCGGTTTTGCGGGCAAGGGTGAATACCCAACTGCGAAAGCAAGCGTCAAACCATAAAAATGCACCGATCCATATGGATCTATTTCACTTTGACTTTGAGGCTATGACCTTTTATGTGGGAGATTCAAAAGTGGAATTGAGCAAAACAGAGCAAAAATTACTGCGTCTGCTTGTTGAAAACCGTGGTCGGACCATGACCCGTGGAGACCTTGTAGACCGGATCTGGACAGATGGCGCAGAATATGTGGATGAAAATGCTTTGTCCGTTACGATCAAGCGTCTGAGGGATAAGCTTGGTGCACAGAAATACATTAAAACCGTCTATGGAATCGGTTATAGCTGGGTGACCAAAGATGAATAAAACCGGTATTGTGATCATACTGCTATGTTTTCTGGCGGCGATAGCTGTTGTATTATGGGAGCGGAGAAAGGCCAGAAAAACGATGGAAGAAATCGAAAGGATGCTGGACGCTGCCATGACCGGCTCCTTTTCTGAAACCAATTTTAATGAAAGCCGGCTGTCTGCTTTGGAAACAAAGTTTGCACACTATCTTTCCGCAGCAGAAGCATCTTCTCGAAATGTAGCACAGGAGAAAGACAGAATTAAGTCCTTGATTGCGGACATCTCCCACCAGACAAAAACGCCGATTGCAAACCTGCTGTTATACAGCGAGCTTTTGATGGAGGAAACTCTGCCTGTATCGGCGAAGGCAAATGTGGTGGCGCTGTACAAACAATCGGAAAAGCTGCGATTTCTGATCGATTCTCTCGTAAAGCTTTCCAGACTGGAAAATGGGATCATTTTACTCTCCCCCCAGCAAGGAGCACTGCAGCCGCTGCTTGAAAGCGTAGTAGAACAATATGCCGCCAAAGCTGCTGAAAAAGGGTTGTCTTTGCGACTGCATGATACAGATATTTCTGCTGCCTTTGATATGAAATGGACAACAGAAGCGCTGGCTAATATCGTAGACAATGCCATCAAATATACAGAGCATGGCACCATTACTATTTCTGCCGTAAGTTATGAAATGTTTGCAAGGATCGATATATCGGATACCGGCACAGGCATTCCGGAAAGTGAGCAAGCAAAGATCTTTGCCCGTTTTTATCGTTCAAAGGCGGTTCAGGAGCAGGAAGGGGTCGGCATCGGCTTATACCTTGCCCGACAGATCATATCCGGCGAGGGCGGTTATATCAAGGTTGCTTCCGTTCTGGGAAAAGGAAGTACGTTTTCCATATTTCTGCCGAAATAACAACAATTCTATCAAAACTGTTAGATTTCATTTTCCGCCGGAAAGAATGTGGAAAGAATCCTGTGCGATAATCTGTATGTATCAAAGGATGATCTCTTTGCATACATACAGATTTTTTCATGGAGGTACTCGTTTATGGAAGTTTTACAGGCAAAAGACCTGATAAAAATTTATGGCTCCGGCAATAATGCGGTTCATGCGCTGGACGGAGTGGATTTAAGTGTGCAGAAAGGCGAATTTGTGGCGATTGTCGGTACATCCGGCTCCGGCAAGTCTACCCTGCTGCATATGCTGGGTGGGCTGGATCGTCCTACAAGCGGCACAGTCATGGTGGACGGGCAGAATATTTTCTCCCTGAAGGAGGAAGCCCTGACCATCTTCCGCCGCAGAAAAATTGGCTTTGTGTTCCAAGCATATAATCTTGTTCCGGTGCTGAATGTGTATGAAAATATCGTTCTACCCATTGAGCTGGACGGTGGCAAGGTCAATAAGGATTTCGTACAGCAGATTGTACAGACACTTGGGCTGGATGATCGTCTGGATGCGCTGCCCAATCAGCTCTCAGGCGGTCAACAGCAGCGTGTAGCCATTGCCCGTGCGCTGGCGGCAGCACCCGCTATCATTCTGGCAGATGAACCCACCGGCAATCTGGATTCCAAAACCAGCCAGGATGTATTGAGCCTTTTGAAAGTCACCAGTCAAAAGTTCGCCCAGACAATCGTAATGATCACTCACAACGAAGAAATTGCGCAGATGGCAGACCGCATTATCCGTATCGAAGATGGTCGGATCGTCTCCCAGAACTAACGGGAGGTGGCTACGATGAATGTCAAAAACAGAAAATGTATTTGGAAATTAAGCTGGCGTTCTTTATGGGCATCCCGTAAGCGTAATATCATTGCAATCATTGCCATTGCGCTGACAACACTGCTATTTACCTCTCTGTTTACCATAATAATGTCCATAAATTCCAGCTATGAGAATTACACCTTCCGTCAGGTGGGTGGGTACTGTCATGGAACCTTTAAGGAAGTGACAGAAAAACAGATTCAAAAGATTGCCGCCCATTCAAATATAAAGGAAATCGGCAAGCGCATCAGTACCGGCTATATAGACAGCGGTGCATTTGCCAAAGTACCTGCCGAAGTCAGTTTTATGGATGCCAACTGCACCAAATGGAGCTTTGCCAAACCTACCACCGGACACATGCCTCAGAGCGGCAAAGAAATCGCCATGGACACAAATGCCTTGAAACTTCTGGGTATTGAGCCGAAGTTAGGAGCAGAAATTGAACTTACTTATACGGTTGGTGCTTTATCCCAAATGCCTTATGAGAAAACAGATACATTTACTCTGACGGGATGGTGGGAATATGATGATATAAGTCCTGTTCACTATATCAATATCAGTGAAGAATACGCAAAAGAAATAGAATCGGAAGCTGTGTCCAATGGACTGGAACCGTTCCGTATTGATTTGAATGTGATGCTGGCATCCAGCATGAACATCCGTGCTCAGATGGAGCAGGTGGATCTGGACTTAGGGTATGCTTGGGATGAAACAGGTGAAGGGGAACTTGTACGCATCGGTGTAAACTGGGGCTACACTTCTTCACAGCTTGGCGAAAGCATAGATGCATCCATACTAATTGCGATTGTCGCTTTCCTTACGTTGGTAATCTTCACAGGTTATCTGATTATCTACAACATATTTCAGATTTCCGTTACCGGAGATATTCGATTCTATGGTTTGCTGAAAACCATTGGTGTCACACCCCGGCAGTTGCGACGCATCATACGCCAACAGGCACTATTTCTGTGCGTTGTAGGCATTCCGATTGGATTGCTGTTGGGATATGGTTTCGGTGCATCTCTGACGCCAGTCGTAATGGCACGAACCACTTTTGGTGTCGGCGTTTCCACCGTCAGCACTTCACCGTTGATTTTCTTTGCGTCTGCTCTGTTTGCGCTAATTACAGTTTTGCTGTCCTGTTCCCGTCCGGGTAAGATCGCTGCAAAAGTTTCTCCAGTAGAAGCAACAAAGTACACTGAAATTGTAAGGAGCAAAAAGAAACACTGTACTACCCATGGCGCAAAAGTACATCAAATGGCTTTTGCTAATTTGGGGCGAAATAAAAGAAAGACTATCCTTGTGGTTATCTCTCTTTCGCTTTCCGTGGTGCTTCTCAATATTCTGGTCACTTTTACCGGGGGCTTTGATATGGAAAAGTATCTTGCAAAGCAGACCTGTGCGGACTTTATTGTAAGCTCTACGGACTATTTTCGTTATAGTCGCTCTGGCAGCTTTATCTCTCAGGAACAAATTGAGCAAATTGAAACCAATATTTCTCCGTCCCTTTCTGGGTGTGGTTACAAGCTGACGGGCTATAAGCCATATGGCTGGATGAGTGAGGAACGCTGGCTACAGGACATGATGCACTATACATCCGAGGAAAATGCAAAAGCCCTCTTGGAACAGCAAAATCGTCGTGATGATCTTGTGAGCCAGCGTGCATTGATCGAAGGTTTGGATGAATCTCTGTTTGAGAAACTAACTGTGGTTGAGGGCGACATATCCCCTATGTTCCAAGAGGATTCAAAAGCAATCGCTGTAGTAGTCCTTACAGATGATTATGGCAACGTAAGTAATCTTGATTTTTACCCGCCTGTAGGTTCTATTCAGACCATAACCTATATTGATGACGGGCATGATATTGACAGCCGTACCGGAAACCTTTGCGATGAAAACACGCCATCGAAATATATACAGTTTCAGATTTCAGAAAGCCATGATGTAGAATATACAGTATGTGCTTATGTCACAGTGCCACACTCTATGAGTTTCCGCTATTATACAACAGGCTACAGTTTTGTGCTTCCTATCGAAAAGCTAAATAATGACAGCCAGCATGAGAGTATCCCGATGTTTTATCTGTTCGATACTCCTGATGATAAGGCAGAAGCATCTGCGGAGAATTATCTTACTGATTTGACTGCGAATGACTTGTCCGAATTGATGTATGAAAGCAAAGCAACACTCCGAGCCGAATTTGAAGACTTTCAGAATATGTTTCTGCTGTTGGGCGGATTGCTCTGTGCCATCATTGGACTTGTGGGTGTTCTAAATTTCTCCAACGCCATGATGACCGGTATCCTTTCCCGCCGCCGTGAATTTGCTGTGCTTCAGGCTGTAGGAATGACGAACCGGCAGCTCAAAACCATGCTGATCTACGAGGGGTTGTTTTACGCAATGTCTTCCGTAGCGGCAGCCTTTATTCTGTCGCTGTTGGTGGAACCTCTTGCAGGAAAAATGCTGGGCAGTATGTTCTGGTTCTTCGAGTATCGGTTCACCATTCTGCCTGTCCTGCTGACAATTCCGGTATTTCTTCTGCTGGGGTGGCTGATCCCCTGCATGATGTATAATAACGCAGCGAAATGCAGCGTTGTAGAGCAATTAAGGGATGCTCAATAACTGTTAAGCAAAAAACGGTCCTCTGCCAATGAAAAGGCAGAGGGCTGAGTTTTAATCTAAGGTTTTACATTCAGTTACAGTTTTTAGATAATTTCGGGATCACCGTTCAATATCAAGTCTGCATATCCAATCGGATCATTGTAGATCAGATAGTCCAATTCTGACCTCTGATACATATTGTCGGCGACCCCATTCTCCACGGCGATGGTATCAATGACAATCATGCTGCCATCTAAGAATTTCAGTTCCACACAGGCATTATCCATGTTGAACTCACAAGAAATCAATCTATCCATTAGAAACCTCCATTCTATGGGATGTTAGATCATCCCAAAATATTTGAATGCTTCTCGGATTGCTTTCTCTTTTTCCGGCGGACACTGTGGCTGTCTGGCAGTCTCCGCTCCCGCTCCGGTCGGCGCAGAACAGAGGTCCACCGAACCTCTTGTGCCCTCGGACTTCGGCAGATTATAGTTCTTACCGACCCCAATCCCACATTTCCGCTTAATTTATGAGATATACAGGTTGGATACCTTTAACCCACTATGCTCCAGCACATAGTCCTTGATCTGGGTGTAGGTTGCCCCATCCTGAAATTCGGACATATCCATATCTTCCAAAGAGAACTCAACCCGAATCTTTTTCGAGTCGACCTCACCCTTGGAAAGCAAGACAACCGTCTCCACTATGCCATTACTGTCTCTTTGAAACACAGATATCCTCCAGATTCTGCGCGCCCTCCGGTCCGATGGGTCTGCCGCCCGTGGTGATGCCCCATCCTGCACGGATCCTGATAATATCGTCGATCTGTCCCTGGGACAACAACGTCTTTTTCCCTAGGATGAAGTTGTTCATCATCAGGATCTTCGCATAATATTCCGTGGTCTCCATGCGGTAATATGCCTGCATGAGATTGTCTCCCCAGGTCAGCGCACCGTGGTTTGCTAACAGTACTGCATTGTATTCCCGACAATAGGGAGCTACCGCTTCCGGCACTTCCTCTGTGCCCGGTAGCGCAAAATGCACTAACGGCACACAGCCTAAGGACAGAACTCCTTCCATCAGCACCGGTTCTTCCAGGCTGATGCCCGCGCAGGCAAACGCCGTTGCTGTAAGGGGATGTGCATGGACCACGCCCTGTACCTTCGGGTTCTCTTTGAATACTCTGAGGTGCATCTTGATCTCGCTGGAAGGCTTGTGCGTTCCCTCCAACACATTCCCGTCCAGATCCAGTTTTACCAGCATGTCCTCTGTCATAAATCCCTTAGAAACTCCCGTAGGTGTTGCCCAGATTCCATTGTCCCCTACTTTACAGGAGATATTCCCGTCGTTCGCTGCCACAAAGCCGCCCTGATACATTCTGCGGCCTACCTCTAAGATCATCTGTTTTGCCTGTGCATCTGATATATATTCCATACTAATCTCCATTCCGCAGACGATTCCTTCCGTCGGAGGAATCCTCCTTTTCCGTTCCGGCATGCAATAATATATTACCTTATTGCCCTTCTCCTTGTCCAGCTGATATTCCCAATAATCTTTTATGCATGCTTCCTAAACATATTCTTTCGTAACTAATTATCTTTCCCTAGGTATTGTACCAAGTCGCTGGTGCGACAGCCAGCCCTAAGTACATCAAACTACCACTTTTTTACCTGTCAATACTGCATTATATCTTTAATCTCACCTTCCTTTAATTGCAGTCTTTTTTCGGTCTCCTTATATTTCACCACAGTATCCACATCCGAATATGCAGTAAAAACGGCACCAGTGATTCTTCCGTCTTTCCAGCTCATGGAAAGTTCCAGATTTCCTATCAGATGCATTCCCCGTACGGCGCCGGTCTTCCATGCAGCCGGCAATGCAGGGAGAAGCAGGATTCTCTCCTCATTGCTCTGAACCAGCATCCCATTCATGGCAGCGCAGATCCCAAAATTGCCGTCAATCTGGAATGGAGGATGTTTGTCCAACAGATTAGGATAGGTCGAGACCTCCAACATCTTCCGGATGTTGTCATATGCTGCTTCAGCGTTCCACAGGCTGACATAGTGATTCGTGATCCATGCCCTACTCCATCCGGTATGTCCGCCGCCGTGGGACAGGCGGTATTCCAGGGTCTTGCGGCAAGCCTCAGCCAGTTCAGGGGTGCCGTCTGCAGTAATCTCTCCGGCGGGGTACAGCCCATACAGATGGGAAATATGGCGGTGTCCGGGTTCTGTTTCCTCGTATTCCTCCATCCATTCCATCAGGCGTCCGTCACTGCCGATCCTGTTGGGCGGCAGTCTGTCGTACATTTTGCGGATTGTTCCCATCAGTTCCTTTATGTCACCGGCTTCCGGAATCTCACAGGCTTCCGGTACCTGTTCTCCCAGTTCCTTCCAGGCTCCCAAGCATCCTTTGAACAGATCCCTCAGAATCTGATTGTCCATGGTTGCACCGATACAGCAGCATCCTTTTTGTCCATTCGGCAGAATATATGTATTCTCCGGTGAAACAGAAGGATTTGTCACCAGATATCCGTCTTTTTCTTCCAGATAATCCACAAAGAATAGTGCTGCCTCTGCCATGACAGGGAAAGCTTCCCGTAAAAATACCAGATTCTTTGTATAGCGGTAATGCATCCATAGGTGCGTACACAGCCATGCTGCTCCCATCACCCAATAAGTCCCGGGATACCATGTATCCTGTGGTGCGGTATCTCCATGAATATCCGTATTGTGATGCGCCACAAATCCCCGGCACCCATACATTTCTCTGGCGGTATATCTGCCGTTCTTCTGCACCTTTTTTAACAATTCAAATAAGGGAATATGACACTCTGACAGATTGCAGTTTTCCACATGCCAGTAGTTCATCTCTGTATTGATATTGATGGTATACTTACTGTCCCATGCTGGGAAAAATTCACAATTCCAAAGTCCCTGCAGTGTGGTCGGCAACCCTCCCTCCCTGCTGGCAGCAATCGTAAGATAGCGTCCATAATCATAGAGCAGCTTCATCAATCCCACGTCTTCTGTCTGTTCTGCATGCTCCTGCTTCCCTTTCCGAAGTCTCTCAAGGCGCAGATCCGTAGGCAGATTCTCGTACCGCTCTGCGCCTTCTACTTCAAACACAAAACGGTCATATAAAGATTTATGATCTGCCACATGCTCTGCTTTAAGGGTATCATAAGACAGAAGCATCGCCGCCTTCAGGCGCTGATCCATTTTCTCTGCCAGAAGTGCCTGCATTGCCATCTGGTATAGGAACTCTGTTCTTGCAGAGCCAGTCAATTCTTCATCCAGCCCCACAGGCAGTTCCCTACCAGCTTTCAGATACGCCTCCGCATACCGATCCTTTTCTGGTATACTGTAGTGATAAGTGGAATCTGCAGTAAACCACAGCACCACTTCCTCTGCTCCTTCTGCCTTCAGACATTCCCCCTGGGTCAAAATCCGTCCGCCAGTAGACACAGCACGCAGTTCCATGGCAAATTCATATCCGCCTCTTCCCAGATTGCCATAAAGTCTTATGCCATTCTCTCCAACCTTACAAGTTCCGTCAAACCAGCTTTCTCTTCGAAGCTTCGCTAAAAAATTCACTTTCCCCTTGCCCCTTGTGCGGAAGCGCATCACCAGACAGTCCGCCGGGTGAGAGGCAAATATTTCCCTCTCATATATACTGTCACCAACAGCGAACTCTGTCCGGCAGATTGCCGTTTCCAGATCCAGACATCTCTCATAATGTTTTGTTCCTTCACAGAGGATCATATCCCGCAGTTTACCGCTTTTCCGTTCTCTGCCGCCTTCGATCCCATCAAAGAAAAATTGTACATCCCCAAGTGTCTGATAAGGATGCATTCCTTCCGGGCAGGCCGATAATGCGGTCTCCATCAGATGCTCAGCCTCCGGAATTCTGCCGTCCCGAAGGAGCTGTCGTATCTTCGGCAGATTTTCTTTTGCATCGGGATTGTGACGGTTTACAGGTCCACCCAACCAGATGCTCTCTTCATTTACCTGGAGCCGTTCTCTGTCCGTACCTCCGTAGACCATGGCACCGATTCTGCCATTTCCTATAGGAAGAGCTTCTTCCCATTCCGATGCCGGATGATCATACCATAACCTACTCATGCCATTTCTCCTTTTTTCCTGTTATTATATATTTTTTTGCACACATTTCCCTGATCCTGACTGTATTCTAACATGTTTTTCTTAACAGCAAAAGCATCCGCTTATCGCCGATGCTTTTGCTCCTGTTCTTATCAGCTGCCTTATTCTGTTACCACACCTTTTTGTAACATAATATTGGCATATAGTGCACTCTCTCCGGTTGCAATAATGGCATAGACCTTTTTTGCCTCCTCATAGAAGGCAAAGCGCTCGATCTGTCCAATGGCTCTGCCACCTCGGGAATCGTGTTTTGCGATGACTTTTTCATAATTCTCCCAGATCGGCGTCTCCACCGGATCCCCAGGCATCACCTCCATCAGATTCAACGGATGCTCCACATAACTATCCAATGGAAACACCTGCAAAATGGCATCCAGAATCTCAGTCGTGCCATGTCCGTCCATCCGAATCACGATTGCATCCTTCCCCATGGACTCAGCCGGAAAATTACCGTCTGCGATAACCAGTCTGTCACTGTGTCCCATTTCACAAAGTACCTTTAATAACTCGGGAGATAATATCTTCGGAATTCCTTTTAACATGCGCTTACCCCTTTCATGACGTGATTTCTCCGTCCACATCCCATAGATCCTGCCAGTCGGTTGCTCCGGGCCACAGAAATACCTGACCTTTGATCAGGCGGCAATTCTTGTCTGCTTTCCGGATCATCTCCATCTCTTCCACTGTCAAGGGATCTTCTGTGATGCATTTCAGATTATCCACATATTGATATTCCTTTACTGAAAAAGGAATCGGAATCTGTCCTCTCTGTACCGCCCACTTTAGGCAGATCATAGCAGGATGTACGTGATGATGCTCTGCAATCTCCATAATCTCCGGCATCCGGGTATCTGAAATATCCTCTGCCGTCCGGTCTCTCTCCGGTCTGGAGGGCGATCCGATGGGACAATAACCGATGGGTTGAATCCCCTGTGACAGTGCATAGTCATACAATTGCGGCTGCTGAAATCCGGGATGCAATTCCATCTCTAAGAACATCGGCTGAATCCTACACAACGGCAATACTGCCCGAAGTTTCGGTACTGTCATATTAGACATACCAATGTATTTTACCCTGCCTTCTTCCACCAGTGCCTCACACTGTCTCCAGGTATTCAGAAATTCCGTCACAGAAAACGGTCTGGAATCCGGATTACGGGAATCTCCGTCACAGCCGGGAGCATGATAATTGGGAAAAGGCCAGTGCACCAGATACAGATCCAGATAAGATACCCGCAGATCCTTCAGGCTCTTCTCACAGGACTCCTTCACTCTATTGTGCATATCATTCCATACTTTAGAGGTGATAAACAAATCCGATCGATCCACGATTCCTTCTTTCAGGACACGCTCAATGCTCTCTCCGATACGATTCTCATTCTGGTATACGGAAGCACAGTCGATCATACGATATCCTGCCCGGATGCCGCCATATACAGCTTCTGCAATCTGATCGCTGTTATATTTATCGGATCCGAAGGTTCCGAGTCCGATTGCCGGTACCTTAAATCCGTCCACCAGAGTCCGCTTTGGGATCCGGCTCTGTTCTATGATTTCTGCCATATGATAACCTTTCTTCCCTTAGTCTTCGGGAAATACCACTGCCACCTTGCCACAGTTTCCACTTGCCATCAGTCTGTAAGCTTCCCCTGCCTGCTCCAGAGGGAATTCGTCCGTGATCAGATCTTCCGGATGAATTCCCCAACGCACCAGTCTTTCTACCAGTTCTTCCATTCTCCACAGCGAGGTTACCCAGCTGCCGTAGATTGTCTTCTGACCATGAATAATGTCCGGACTGGGGTTAAAAGTACAGGTGCCTCCCTCTCCCACGAATGCGATCCTGCCCCATTCTCTGGTAGCACGGATTGCCAGCTGTCTTCCTGGATCACTGGCGCTGGCATCGAACGCTCTCTCCACACCATTGCCGTTTGTTACTTTCATGATCTGATCATAAGCCTCATCCGGTGCAAATACATAATCAGCCAGTCCCATCTTCTTCGCCAGTTCAATACGGTACGGATTCGTCTCCACGCCGATGAGCATATTGGCTCCCAGTGCTTTTGCCAACATCAGTGTTGCCAGACCGACAGGTCCCAGACCGGTTACCAATACTGCATCATTGCCGCTGACACCTACCTTTTCGATAGCCTCATATACGGTACCGAAACCACAGGCCACCTGTGCTCCATCCTTGTAGGTCAGCTCATCTGGCAATGCGATCAGATCCTTCTCATCTGCCAGAATATACTGTGCCATGCCACCGTTTCTCTGCCATCCGTATGCCTGACGGAATTTACTCTTGCAGGAAATATAGTAGCCTCTTCTGCAATCGTTACATACACCACATCCGGAAATGTGATAAATAATAACACGGTCGCCCTTCTTGAATCTCTTCAAACCTTCGCCTTCCTCTACGATCAGACCACAAGGTTCATGACCTGCCACAGTTCCGGGAATATAGCCTTCCGGACCTTTTCCCACATGTTCTCTGTAGATGCAGCGGATATCACTGCCGCAGATAGTTGTAGCCATTGCCTTGACCACAACCTGTCCATGTCCCGGCTTCGGCATTTCGAATTCTCTAAGTTCTACTGTGCTGTTGCCCGGAAGAATTGCTCCCATCATCTTTTTCTGTTTCATTTCCTGTCTGTCCATCTGTTAACCTCCTTAAAAATAAAATGTTATATGTTCTTCTGTCATATTTTCTCCCTGTGTGGGTTGCTGTGATACATCCATTCTAATCCCACAAATATACGATTAATAGACATATTTTCGACATACGTTGTGTATTTTTGTCGTGTTATCGCACTTTTTTAATTGACTTTTTTCTTTACCGTTGCTACACTTAATATCATCGGATAGGTCACGGTAAATCCGGACAGCAGGAGGCTCCATGAATCAGACAACGAACAATACCATCTATGGTCTCGATGTGAAAACCACTATCGACAACACAACTTTTCTAATTCTGAATATTGCTTTCGAACACTTTTTCAAGCCACTGCCACGCCACAGCCACGGTAACAACAGCTATGAACTGCACTACATCCCTAATGGGCTCGGACAGGCAGTCATTGATGGCAGTTCTTATGAGCTTACGCCTGGCACACTATATATGACAGGCCCCCATGTGGAGCACGAGCAGATTCCAAGCCCTATGGATCCCATGACAGAATATTCTATCTATTTTCAGTTGCAGGAAGAAGATGCTCTCCTCGTTTTTTCCGGCAGCACTGCGGACAAATTTCTGAAAAAAAGATTCTGGATTGGTCCGGATACCCAGAATCTTGGTGTACTGATGGAGCAGCTCTTCTATGAATTAAAATATAAATATACCGGTTACATGATTCAGGTAGAGGCTCTGTTACAACAGTGTCTTGTAAAAGCTGTCCGCAATTACGAGGGAAACCGTTTCTCTAAACAGCACTTTGCTCCCTCCAATCTCATTGACGGTAAGACCCTGATCATCGAACGGGCCTTTCTCTATCATTACGAGACCATCACTCTGGAAAACCTGGCAAAAACTCTTGGGTTAAGTGTCCGCCAGACGGAACGGTTCCTGAAAAAATATTACGGCAAGACCTTTCAGCAGAAAAAACAAGAAGCCCGAATGTCTGCGGCAAAAATCTATCTGACAGACAAACGCCTGAGCATCACGCAGATTGCGGAGAAACTGAATTACTCCACATCCCAACATTTCACCCAGGCGTTTCGACAGCATTACGGCATCACTGCCAATAAATACCGCAGGCAGCTCCAGGATCCGATGGATTAAATCCTGATCCTGCGCAGTTCTCCCTGTTTTAGATAATAACATGCATCGTATTGCAACACCGGACAGGAAATTCTGACCTCCTGATCCTCATAAGATTCCAGTTCTGCTTCCAGTATCTTCTTCTCCAGATTCCATGCCAGCTTCCGGATGCAGATTCTTGTTCTGGCCATCAGACCATCCACACTGCCCTGCTTCCACTCCTCCGGAAGTGCCGGCAGGAATTCGATCTCTCCCCGTTCGGAATACACCAGTGCTTCATGTATGATTCCTTGCAATCCCAGAATCGTATCCGTGCAATAGACCCCTCTGCAGCGATCCGTATTATGATCCGTCAGCAGGCTGCTGTAAAAAATATCACTTTGCACCAGCAGGCGCAAGATTTCTCCCAGGCTCCTGCCATCCTTCAGTCTGGCAGCCACCAGTCCCTTGTGGATCCAACCATGAGAGGCAGTATCATCTTTTCCGGCATTCCCGACATTCCGGTTCCTGATGGCCTGCCTGCAGCTTTCCGCAAGTCCCACATTATGCTGTGCCTCTACTCCGGGCCATGCGCAATAGAGATGGCTGATATGGCGGTGCTCATGATTGTCATGCATCTGTGGCAGTGACCATTCCTTTAATCCACCGGTCTCATCCATCTGGTATTCGGGCAGCTTTGCGGCAAGCTCCCTGCTGGCTGTCAGCCACTCTCCCGACCGTTCATCGCAGATCCTCTCTTCCAGTTCCCGGATCATGCGTAATACATCTGACGCCGCCGCAATGTCCATGGCCGCATTGGCAGTGATCGTACTGGAATAGCCGTTTGGATGATTCTCCGGAGAATAAGAGGGAATGATCAGGTATTTTTCTCCCTCCTCCAGAGCTGTCTTTCCTTTCTTATAATGAGGCTGTCCCTCTCTGTCGGTATAATATTCCGGGGTACACAACTGCTCCCAGAAATGAAACGTCTTCCACAGCAGGGGGCGCAGAATCTCCTGTTCCAGATCCAGGCTTTGTTTTCCGCAGACTTTGGCCAGATCCTCTGGCAGTGGGATCTGCCGGTTACCAAAACACTGCCAGTACTCAAAGATCGGCACCATCAGCCAGGAAGCCCCGGCATTCCAGTACTGGAAAGGATAGTCAATATCATACTCTACCATAATTGCCCGATTACCGTCGGTATTCACCGGTGCCAGCAGGGCATCCCACATGCCGTAAACAGCTTTTGCATTCTCCTTCCAGTCCCCGATCTGGCGGAGGATAAAATACATATATCCCCAGGCCGCTTTTTCCATGTGCCCGGTATTCATACCAGAGACCTGAATATTCACATTGGCATCCATCGTATAGGCTCCGCTCCAGCCGGGATTCCATTCCCCTGTCCACAGTCCGCACAGCCTCGGTGCAGAATATCCGGCGCAGGCAGCCTGCACATATCTGCCTGTCTGGTAGATCCGTTCCATCAGTTTCTGCAACATCTGCGGCGTATTTTTCTGCCGCTGTAACAGTTCCGTATTGGTCTCCTTTTCTACGCCTTCCTCTCCGGAATCCGCTGTCTGTTCTCCCAGATGAAAACTTACTGTACCATAGGTCTCCCTCTGCTGTTCCTTCTGCAGTGCCAGCGCTCTCTCATAATTCCAGCTGCCTTCTTTTGTACGGTATTTCGCCACTGCGCTCTTCAGGTCTGCCAACACCGCATCGATGGTTTCCTGTGCTTTCACCCCCGGAAAATCTTCCATTTCTCCCATTTCAACCTGGGCAGCCGTCTTCGCCAGGATCCAGACTGCCTTTGCTCCCCGGATGTGGATTTCTTTGCTGCCTTCCGTCTGTTCCACATTTCTGCTTCCTCCTGTATGTAGAATCCGTACCATGGTCACATACCCCTTATCCTGCAGCTCGCTTTCCACAAATACCGGATAATGCGCTGCCTGTCCGAGATAAGTGCCCGCCTTGTCATAGACCAGTTCATATTTCATATTTACTTCCGGTCCGGTTCCCCACTTTTTTACTCCGAATTTTGGCAGCGTCTCCGGCGGATCTATGGAAAGTATCAGTTCGGGAAGTGTCTCCTTTCCGCCTGCCAGATACTGTGTCACAACGCAGTCCTCTCTGGAGACAAATGTATGCCGACTGAAGTCCCCGGTCTTATCCCGATAGTCCATAATGATCTCCCCGGTCTCTCCTACCATCCGGCGGCTGTATGCTTCGAGCTCCTGCTGTGGTGTCGTGATCCGAAGCTGCATCCCTGGATGGTAGGCATACAGGTAAGTTCTTTTTCTGCCGTGTACATTCCAGGTAGCATCCATATGCAGCACTGCCTGTCTGGCCTCCTGCAGCTCACTTCCCACTTCCGGCGGAGTCATTCTGGGTTCTTCTGTCGGCATCAGCAGTTCTATATTCTGATAGGTCAGTACCTCTTCATAGGGATCACAGAAACAGATCACTCCGCTGTGTCCATTGCCTGCCACCAGTCTCTCCTGCCAGATTTCACCGGTTTTCAATTTTATTTTCCTTTCGTTCATTTGTCTTCTCCTCGTTTTGAATGCTTTGTATTCTATTTTGAAATATGTTATAATCTGCGTGTTATCTGAATATTACCTTACACGTGAGGAACCTGGTATGTATCAAGTAATCATCGTAGATGATGAACCCCGTATTCTGGAAGGGATCATTCATCTTTTTCCCTGGAACAACTTCGGCTTTGAAGTCGTTGCTTCCTTTACCAATGGGAAAGAAGCCCTGGAATATATCAATGCCCACCCACAGGTGGATATCGTTATGACCGATATCCAGATGCCTGTCATGACCGGTATCGAACTGTCTCAAAAACTGAAAAACGAAGATATCATCGTCATCTTTTTCAGCGCCTATCAGGATTTTGAATATGCCCGGGCAGCAATTATCAATCATGTCACGGACTACCTGATCAAACCAATGAAATATGACGCCATGTCTGCCTGCTTTGAACGCATCCGGAAAACCCTGGACGAACGGGAGAAGGGCCATTATCTGCCTTACGAAGCCAATGCAGACGAGGCGGATTATGTGACGATTGTGAAAAACTATATCAAATCTGATTATAAGACCGCAACATTGGAAGCAGCCGCTTCTCTGGTACACTACTCACCGGCTTATCTTTCTTCCGCTTTCAAGACGGATACCGGTGTCAGTTTCTCCCGTTATCTGCTACAGGTGAGGATGGAACAGGCCATGCAGATGCTTTCGGATCGTTCCGTCAAATTTTACGAGATTGCAGATGCCGTCGGCTATCTGAACCCCAAAAATCTCACCCGTAATTTCAAGGAATATTACGGAATCACACCACAGGAATTCCGTGCAGGGAAACAGCCGGAAGTAACTCCTGAGAACAGAGGATCGTTATCATGATGCACCGATTTTTCTTAAAACGCTTAAAAGTATGGAGTTCTCTCCTGTTAATCCCTACCGGTCTTTTGTTTATATGCATCATGATCCTTACCGCAACCTCCCAGCTACAGACCATCAAAGAGACCACCCAGTCCACTACGGATGATCTCTGTCTGAATCTGGAAAGTACCATGGATGTTTGCACTTCCCAACAGGAAATGATCACGCTGAATTCCCAGTTGCTCTTATCCATGCGCAAGATTCTCTACAACAGAGAGACTACTTACACCGACTATGTCTTCCTAAACAGTATAAAGACCTTCCTCGGCAGTATCTCCGCCTCCCATCCACTGGTGGACAGCCTTTATCTTTATCTGGATGACAATAATATCTTTTTCTCTTCTGACAAGACGATCCGTTTTCTGAGCAGCGATGTGGACGCCGGTTGGTATGATATCTATACCTCCCTTCCGGAAGATCAGGACACCTATATTGTCTCCAGGGAAATGAAGACATCCACCTCATCAACATCAGAAAATGTACTGACGGTATATAAGCGTTTTTCTTATCTGGATGGTGTCATGGTATCCAACCTTTCTCTGATAGAGCTGGAAAAAATGATGTCTGCAAAATCCACATCCTGGAAACACGGTATGTTTCTTCTGGACAGCGGGCAGAATCTTCTGGCTTCTCAGGGGTTTTCTTCTGTTCCCGACTTTTCTGAAGTGGATCTTTCCACACTGACGGATGGCTTTCACTGGGAAAAGGTAGATCATCATTTCTATCTTACTTATGTGATATATCAACCCACCTACCGGTATTATTCGGTGCAGCTGGTTCCTGTTTCCGCCATTATTCTCTATTGTGCACAGAATCTGCTGTTGCCGCTGATCATGCTACTGTTTGCCCTGTTCATTATCTTCCTGTTCTCTTATCAGATCACAAGGGATAATTTCCGGCAGATCCAGTCAGTGATTGATCTGTTCGGTAATGCGGAAAAGGGGATCTACCCTACTGAAAAAGATTCTCCGGCAGACCAGCCGGATGACGAATACAGCCTGATCATGAACAATGTCATCCGCATATTCTTAAATACCACATTTTTAAACAGCCAGCTGGCAGAGCAGAAATACAAAAAACAGGCTGCGGAGCTCAGCGCCCTACAGTTACAGATCAACCCACATTTTATGGTCAACACCCTGCAGACTCTGGATTTTGAAGTCTACAAGATAGCAGGCGGTCCTTCCACCGCCAATACGATCATCAGCAATCTGTCAGATATTCTCTCCTACTCTTTGGCCAATCCACAGGTTTCGGTATCGATTCAGGATGAGATCACTTATATTCACAAATATGTGGAAATACAGAGGTTCCGCTTTCCCGACAGTTTTTATTACTTTGAAGAAATCGACAATTCTGTACTGCCGCATGCGTTTAAGCGTCTCCTGCTTCAGCCACTTTTAGAGAACAGTATCAGTCACGGGCTGCGTCCCGGCAATCGCCAGGGAATGGTAAAAATTAAGATTTTTAAACGGGATGATTGGATCCATATATCAATAACCGACAATGGTGTGGGAATTCCAAAAGACAAACTTCAGAAGCTGAGATCAGATCTTATGTCAGACGCTTCCATGCGTATCGGACTCGACAACGTGAACAAGCGTCTGACACTGACCTATGGTTCCGAGAGTGCTCTTCATATTTACAGTAAAGAAGGACTCGGAACCTGTGTGTTTTTCCGCATTCCGGTTCAAATTTAACCCTTCAGACCACTGGTGGCAATGCCTTCCACAAAATACTTCTGTGCAGCGAAGAACAGTATGATCAACGGCAGAATGGACAGGAAGGACATTGCCATTACTTTATTCCACTGAACCACGGATTCTGCATCCAGAGACAGTCTCAAGGCCAGAGACAGGGTATATTTTTTCACAGAGTTAATGTAGATCAACACGTTTGTATAATCATTGTAAGTCCACATGAACTGAAACAGACCTGCGGAGAAAAGTGCCGGTTTCATCAGTGGCACAAGGATCTTCACGAATACCTTCAGATCACTGCAGCCGTCAAGATAAGCAGATTCATCCAGTTCTCTTGGCAGTCCGCGGATAAACTGGATCAGCATAAATACAAAGAACGAGTTCACAGACAGCAGGCCCTGTAAGTAAAACGGCCAGTAAGTATCCACCAGTCCCAGCTTATTAAACATTGCATAACGTGGGATCATAACTACCGCTCCGGGAAGCATCAGTGTGGCAATCAGAATACCAAACAGAATCTTTTTGCCGGGGAACTGGTATCTGGCAAATCCATAAGCGACAATCGCACTGGATAATACCGTAAATAACGTAGTGATGATCGTCATCACAAAGCTGTTTTTGAAAAATGTAGTATAAGTTATTTTGCTGTTCACATGCCAGCCGTCAATATAGCTCTGGAAGCTGAAGGATGACGGCAGCAGTTTGACAGATCCGAAGATCTCCGCATTGCTCTTGAAGGTTGCGAAGAACATCCAGATGATCGGATACAACATTGCCAGTCCGATCAGAAGTACTACTGTGTAGGTCACCCAGGATACGCTGTTTCTCTTTTTAAGCTTTTTTCTCATCTTAGGTTCCTCCTAAAAATCGTTTCCATCTTCGTAATATACCATCATGGAAGAGAATCGGAATAAAATCATCGTAACGATCATGATCATAATGAAGATCACCCAGGAAATTGCGCATGCATATCCCATTTTATAGAAAGAGAATGCCTCCGTGTACAACTTCATTCCCAACACGTAGGTAGACTTTAACGGGCCTCCGTTGGTAATGACCAGTGAGCTGGTAAAGCTTTGTAATGCAGTGATCGTCTGCATGATAATATTGAAAAATATAATAGAGGAAATCTGTGGCAATGTGATCTTAACGAATTTCTTCCAGCTGCTGGCTCCATCGATATCCGCTGCTTCATACAGATCCGCCGGTACATTTTTCAGGGCTGCCAGGAACATAACGAAGGAAGATCCAAACGTCCACAGTTGCAGTAGAATGATCGTCGGTAATGCTGTCTTGGGATCTCCCAGCCAGTGCAGGGTCGGCAGATGGATTGCTTTCAACAGGGAATTGATAATACCCTCCTCCTGGAACATCAGCTTCCAGAGAATGGCAATACCGATGCTGCCGCCGATCAGAGACGGGATATAATAAATTGTACGAATGAAATTGATTCCTTTCATGTTTTTATTCATAACCAGTGCTACGATCAGAGCCACTGTTAATTTTCCGGGTACAGTAAATATTGTGTATATCAAAGTAACTTTTACGGAATACCAGAATTCATTATCCGCCGTAAATAATTTCACATAGTTGGCCAATCCGATCCATTTCGGAGAGGACATGATATTATATTCTGTAAAGGAATAGAACAGGGATGCAACAAAAGGATATACCTGCAGTCCGATCAATCCGATCAGCCAGGGGGCAATGAATACCAGTCCGATCCACTGCTTCCTTTTTATTTTTTTCTTTTTCGGTGTCATGTAGAGTACCTCCGCCTCGTAAATGTCTGAGGTATCCCGAAATCCTTCAGGATACCCCAGTATCATTTCTGTGTAGTACGAATCCGAAACTGATCCGGGATTACTTGGATGACAGATAATTGTCCAGAAGGCTGATTGTTGACTTGGCAACGTCTTCAGGAGTACCCTGTCCGTAAGCAACCTGAGTAGCTGCATCCTGCAGAATCGCCGTTATTTCTTCCTCTGTGGTCAGCCCCAGATCATTGGTTCCTGTATAGGTCTGGATAATATCCACGCTATCCTTGGTGATGCCTTCCAGAATGCCCAGTTCTGTACATGCTTCCTGCCCTACACTGGTAGGAGGTACGGAACGGACTGTCTTCAGGATCTTGGCTGCATCTGCATTGTTGTAGAAGTAGTTTAAGAACATCATGGCTTCTTCCTGATGTTCGCTCGCACCGCTGACACACATATACTGAGGTGCATTGCAGTACCAGCCTTCATCTTTGGCATTTGTCATAACTGGAAGCTTGCCTGCCGCAAAGTTTCCATCGGGACATGCTGCCTGCAAAGTCTCTACTGTAGAGGAGTATCCGAATGCTGCCACATATTTCTGGTTGATCCAGTTAGGATCTGTTCCCAGATCTGCGCCGTATGCGATAACAGTAGACATAGGTGATGCAACGCCTTCATCATACAATGCCTTAATGTAGTTCAGTACCTCCACCAGATCTTTTTCCTCGAAACCTCTCTTCTTGGTCTCATTTACCAGAACTGTGCTGCCGGTCAACTGCTGTAAGTAAGGGCGGACGATCATGGTATTCAGCTCAGAACTTCCCATGGTCAGCAGATACATATCCTTGTCATACTCCTTGACCTTCTTGCCCATTTCTACAATATCGTCCCAAGTATAATCACTACTGAAGTCAACGCCGATCTCATCAGCTACCTTCTTGTTGTAGATCAGTGCATGTCCGGAAATACCGGTCGGTACACCATACTGATGTCCGTCGAACTGTCCGTTGTTCTTTAAAATAGATTCTTCGAAGGTAGACAGATCAAAGACATCTGAGAAATCTTTGAAGTCTGCAAAGTATCCTGCATTGGATTCTACATAGCCGGGCATCCAACCGGTTCCCATCTGGAAAATGTCAGCTACCGTACCGGATACCAACTGTGCTGTCAGCTTTTCCTGATAACCATCACTGCTGCCGTACTCCGCTTCTATCGTGATCCAGGGATATTCCTGCTCGAACTTGTCGATCACATCCAGTGTTGCCTGCGCTCTCTCATCACCGCCCCACCACATGAAGCGCAAAGTTACGGGATCATGGTTCTCTGCTGTTTCCGTACCAGCAGCTTCCTGCGTGGCTGTCGCCTGAGATGACTGTGTGCCGTCTGTCATCTCTTCGGAAGCGCTGTTGCCGCATCCTGCAAGAGACGCTGTCATTGCCATAGTTACGAGTAATGCTGTTAATTTTAACTTCTTCATTTAGTACCCTCCTTCAATCACATTTATGTGTTTGCTTGATGAGTTCATTATAACGGATTTTGCCAAAAGGTATGAGACGCTCAGGTTCGCAAAAAGGCACTTTGTTTTTTTGTTTTGCCGAAAAACTCACTTATTTTTAGATTCTGTAAAGAGAAGTACGCTTCGTTATTTGTTTAACAGAAGTAATATTGCCTATACTCTGTAGCTGTCAAAAGAGCGGATCCTGATGATCCGCTCTTTTGCATCTGTCGTTATTCATCATATGGGTATTTCACACCCCACTGTGCCCGAAGTTCATCCATCTGCTTCATGATCGTAAGAGTCTCCGCATGAGGCATTTTCTCACACTCTCTTTGCCCGTTCCTGATTGCCTCCCGGCATACCAGCACTTCATATTCATAGCCATTGATCTGCGTGGGAATCGTGATTTTACGAATCAGCATTCCTCCCGGGCCATGCAGTTCCAGGTTTCTGGGATTGTTATTGCTCTCCCAGGAAATATACCCTTTCGTTCCACAGATTTTTACACAGTTTTTCTTTTTATCCACCATGGAACAGCGCAGTTGCGCAGCACTGCCATCCGCATAGGTCAGCTGGATTTCATCTGCAGCATCTACTCCGGTCGGATACTTCTCACAGAAAGATTGCGTCTTCACAATATGATCTCCAAAATACATGGAAGCCGTTGTCAGTACATACACTCCAAGATCCAATAGTGCTCCTCCGCACAGCATCGGATCATGCATCCTGGGATTTTCATAATTTTGTACGGAAAATTCCGCTTCCAAAATCTGCGGTGTACCTATCACCCCTTCCCTGAGCAACCCAGTTATGATCTCACGGCTTGGCATATATCGTGTCCAGATTGCCTCTGTAATAAAGACCTTCTTTTCCTCTGCCATTGCAAATAATTCCTCAGCCTGTCTTGCATTGGCTGTAAACGCCTTCTCTACCAGAACATTTTTGCCATGTTCCATACAGAGCTTTGCCTGCTCATAATGCAGAGAATGTGGTGTTGCTATATAGATCAGGTCCACTTCCGGATCCGATGCCAGTTCCTCGTAACTGCTGTATGCTCTTGTGATATTCCATTTTCGTGCGAACTCCAATGCCTTCTCCTGCGAACGGGATGCCACAGCATAAGCACAGGCTTTTCCCTCCTTCTGCAGCTCATTCAGCGCTTCTGCCATGGATCCAGCAATATTTCCGGCACCTAAAATACCTACCTTCAGACAATTCCCCATAGGATTCCTCTCTCTGCTTCCTGTGATTTTATCGATACAAAGGGCCATACTGCCTGCATGCCGCATAATCCGCCGCCTGTGTATCCTGTGTTCCGAAGCTTGACCATGCATGAGGACGATAGATCTTGTCCCGGTCCACATTATGCATGGTCACCGGGATCCGCAACATGCTGGACAATGTGATCAGGTCTGCACCCACATGTCCATATACGGTCACGCCATGATTTGCCCCCCAGTTTGCCATAACACTATATACGTCAGTAAAAGCGCCCTCACCGGTCAGTCTTGGGCAAAACCAGGTGGTCGGCCAGGTAGGATCTGTTCTCTTATCAATCGCATGATGAATCACTTCCGGCAATTTTGCTGTCCATCCTTCGGCAATCTGCAATACAGGCCCTATTCCCTCTATAATATTCAATCTTAGCATAGTTACAGGCATCTGTGCAATACACCGAAAGTGGCTGGAATATCCACCACCCCGGAAATATTCATAATCTGCCCTGCACCAGTCGGTAACATCCAGACATTCCCGGATATCCTCCTCTGTCATCTTCCAGAAAGGTTTCATGACATGGTCGCCCTGTTCGTCCACACACGCTCCAGTCCCGTCCAATGCCGTTGCACCGGAATTGATCAGATGAATAAATCCGTTTGCCGCCACGCCGTCCGGCTTCTGACCTGTCACACATTCACAAGCCTCCGGGCTCCAGTAGGTACGGACATCATGGAAGCAGGGAGCCGTTCCCGAAATCAGGTGTCCCAACAGCATCGAAATACCATTGCAGGTATCATTCTCCGTTGCAAAAGGAGTCGGTGCCTTGGGACCATTCCAGTCGAAAGTAGAAGCAAGGATTGCTTCCGTAAAGTCCGCATTCGGCAACCAGTCCGTCCACTGTCTCTGTCCCTGGAAACCTCCGGCCACAGCATTATGCCCCAAAGCCTCCTCATGCCAGCCAAGCTCGTCCAGTCGTGAATTGCCAAACAAAATATCCCGGATAATCAGTGTCATCTTCACAATAAACTCCCAGTCTTTTTCCGCAGGAATGATTTTTGACTTTGTGATGACTTCCGGCAGATCTTTTCCAAGATTTTTGTCGAACCCTTCCCTGCAGTTTGCTTTCACCCACTGTAATGCCTTCTCATATTCCTCCGGATCATAGATGCCGATGGCAATACGACGGAGAATTTCCACTTCATCTACCCATTCCGCACGGATCCCGAAATATTTCTGTAGCACATCCGGATCACAAAAGCTGCCTGCAATGCCCATGGCTACCGCTCCAATATTGACATATGCCTTATTTGTCATCCAGCCTACGGCCACAGCTCCCCTGGCGAAACGTAAGATTTTCTCCAACACATCTGCGGGAATTGTCGTATCCTTTGCATCCTGCACATCATGTCCATAGATGGAAAAAGCCGGAAGCCCACGCTGTGCATGTGCCGCCATAACTGCTGCCAGATACACCGCACCCGGGCGCTCCGTTCCGTTGAATCCCCAGACAGCTTTGATGGTGTTCGGATCCATATCGAAAGTCTCTGTTCCGTAACACCAACAGGGCGTCACAGACAAGGTTGCTACTACATTTTCCATCTGAAACTGTTCTGCCACCCGGGCCGCCTCCGCACCTCCTCCGATAGTGGTACAGCCGATCACGCATTGTACCGGTGTTCCATCCGGATACTTCAAATTCTCAGAGATCAGTTTTGCGGCAATTTTTGCCATTTCACAGGTCTGATTCTCCAGGCTTTCACGAACGCCACCCCAACGTCCATCGATTACCGGGCGAATTCCAATCTTAGGGTATCTCATAATTACCTCTCTTTCTCCATTTGCATCATGGTAACAAATCTGTGATACGCATTTTCCCATGCGTCTTTTTTTCTGTTTTGTGGTGCATATTCTGTTATTTTCTCTGTCACGGCAATCAGGCGTCTGCCCTTGTCGATATCATGTATGGCATGCAGTGCCTTCAACTGAATAAGAATATTCCCGAGAGCCGTCGCTTCCACCGGGCCGGCTTTTACCATAAGTCTGCAGGCATCTGCCGTCATCTGACAGAGCAGTCCTGCATTTGCTCCGCCACCGAGGATATGCAATATTGTGAAGTTTTTGCCCGTCATCCCTTCCAGTTGCTCCAGAGCATATCGATATTTCAGCGCCAGACTTTCGTAAATGCACCGCACTGTCTCTCCCACTGTCTCCGGCACCGGCTGACCGGTTCTACGGCAGAACTTTTGTATTCTTTCCGGAATGTTTCCGGGTGCCACGAATTCCTGTGCATCCGGATCAATAAAGCAGTGAAAAGCCTCTGCTTCGTCCGCCAGCTTCGCCAGTTCTCCGAAGCTATACTCCTCTCCCTGTCTGGCATATTCTCTCCGGCTCTCCTGGATCAGCCACAATCCGATAATGTTTTTCAGATAGTTAATCCTACCATTGGCTCCGTATTCATTGGACAGGCCGCTGTCGCAGCTCTCCTTCGTCAGGATCGGTGTCTCCAGTTCACAGCCGATCAGGCTCCAGGTGCCACAGGAGAGAAACGCTGCGCTTTCTCCCTCTTCCACAGGCATGGCCGCCACTGCGCACTGGGTATCATGTCCTGCCACTGCGATGATCTTCGTGCTATCCGGCAATGCTCCGATAATGCTACCACTGTCTGTCATGGCTCCGAATAATCCCGGATCCATTCCCATCTGTCTCAGCAGTTCCAAATCCCAGGTTCCGGCAACAGGATTCCACATCTGACTGGTGGAAGCAATGGATCGTTCCCAGGTCAGATCCGCTCCCAGCATTGCCGCCAGCAGATCCGGGATGAACAGCAGATGCTTTGCTCGTCTTAACAGATCTGGCTGTTCCTCTTGTAATGCCAGCAACTGGAACAGTGTATTGATTGCCAGAATCTGATTGCCAGTTCTGACATACAGGCTGTGAAGTTCTATTTTCTGTGCGACACGCTGGGGCCAGTCCTTCGTCCGCTCGTCCCGGTAATGAACAGGATCCTCCAGTAATTTTCCATCCGCATCCAACAATCCAAAATCCACTCCCCAGGTATCAAAAGCAAGACTGTCGGTCTTTCCCGCCTTTTGTATGGCAATACGGATCTCCCCAAGCAGCGCCTCCATATTCCAGCGAAGATGTCCGTTCTCTACTGCCGGTATATTATCGAACCGGTGGATCTCCTTCCATTTCAGTCTCTCACCGTCATAGACCGCACGAATGGCACGGCCGGTGGAAGCTCCAAGGTCAAAAGCAAGCACTGTCGTAAAAGCAGCCATCCTTTACTCCTTTCTCCTATCTGTCCGTAGGAGTTCCATCCTGCGGATGCTTAAATTTCTTGTATCCCGGATGTTTTCCCGTTATGTGATAATAGGATCGCAGGTTGATCAGTTTGTCGATATTTTTCCGGTCAATGTCATAGCTTCCTCCCAGAAGGATTGCGTTGATCGTGATCTTCGCCCACAGTTCCAGACTTTCCATACGGTAATAAGCGGTGATCACATCACTTCCCACTGTCAATGCCCCGTGATTCTCAAGCAGCATTACATCATGTTCCTGCAAATAAGGCTCAATGGCATCTGGAACCTCTGTCGTGCTCGGTGTACCATATGGTGTCAGCGGAACCGCACCGATGGCTGCGACATCCTCGATCATGTTGTACATGTCCATCGGACGATGTGCCACGGCAAATCCGGTAGCTGCCGGAGGATGTGCATGTACGACTGCGCATACATCCTCCCTCTTTTCATAGCATCTTAGATGCATCTTTATCTCGCTGGACGGCCGCAGTCCTTCCGAGCCCTCCAAAACATTACCGGCAGCATCGATCCGGAGCAGTTTGTCCGAGGTGATGAAACTCTTACTCATCCCTGTTGGTGTTGCCAGGTAGGTTCCATCGTCCAGTCTGACAGACACATTGCCATCATTGGCCGCAACCCATCCCAGTTGCCACATTTTGTGACAGACATCGCAGATCTGATCTTTTATCCCTGTGATTTCCATGTCCATACCTCCTTGTATTATATTTGGTTACTTGTATTATACTGTTGCATTTTTGTGGTGTCGTTGTTTATAATGATTACATATTGGACAATATTGATATTCTGTGACCATATTTGTAAAAGAAAAGACCTGAAAGAGCAGTTTTACGAATGGGATTTTAAATAGTACGGTTCTTTTATGAAAGGATAGAATGATGAGATATCTGGCTTCCCATGAGAATACGACGAGAGGAACTTCTGACTTTCCGTTAGAACTCTATTATGTTGATATGCTGCATCCCCGTTACGAAATGCCCTTCCACTGGCATATGGAATGCGAACTTCTACTGGTTCTGCAAGGGGAATTTACGTTGTTGACAGATGGGCAGTCATACACACTGCATCCTGGGAATTCCGCCTTTCTTTCCTCCGGAGCCGTACATGGCGGAATCCCCAAAGACTGCGTCTATGAATGTCTGGTATTTGATCTGAACCATCTTATCAAAAATTACGGAGGACTGTTTCAGCAGAAATATGCCGGGCTCTTTTCTCCTGAGACCCAGATCAATGTTCTGTATCCGGCAGGCACTCCCTGCGGTCAGATCATCTCTGACCTGTTTGCTGCAATGAAAGATAAAAATAACGGCTATGAATTTTTCACCATAGGAATGCTGTGGCAAATGCTGGGACAGATTCTCCGGGAACATTTATTTACGGTACTGACTCCCTCTTCCAGACATTTTGTCCAGGATTCTGACCAGATCAAGCAGGTACTGGATTATATCCGCAGAAATTATGCCTCACAGTTAAGTCTTTCGGACCTTGCAAAAGTACTGCAGCTCTCTCCGGAACATTTTTGCCGTGTGTTTCACTCGATCATTGGCAAATCGCCCATTGATTATCTGAATTATTACCGGGTAGAATGTGCCTGTGAGCTTCTGTGCACTTCTTCCGATAGTATCACAGAAATTGCGTATTCTTGCGGTTTCCACGACTTAAGCTATTTTAACCGCATTTTCCGCCGCTATAAAAGTATCTCTCCGGGCCGTTATCGCAGACAGTATATTGGCAGCTATAAAAATCTGATCTATTAAAAATAAAGAATACTCACCTAAAGCAACATCGTGGTATTTCTCCAGTTCTCCGTCCCCAGTGATCCCGTGTACCAAATCAGAAGCCCGGTGTTTTTGGCATTTTCATCGCAGGATGAAATGACTCTTCGTATCTATACAAAAAAACTTGAAAATGCTATAATTAAATTTAAATCATTTTGCCAACACATACGAAGGAAGCATAGCACTATGACACGGAAGAAAATTAAATTTTCTCATACCAAATGGCTATTGCCGTTATGGGTACTTCTTATCGGCAGCATTGCCTTATATATGATCGCTCATGCGGTACAGCAGGCCGACTCCAGACATCTCCGCACTCTTGCAGAACTGAACGCTGTAACCTACGGTGATAGCATGATCGCAGATCTGAATGCCGGTATCAATATCACGGATACACTGGAGCAGATTCTGATCAGTACGGACGGCAGAATCGACAAATTTGATATCATTGCGGACAGAATGATGGCAGATTACGTCCGGAGCATCAAAGTGGCTCCCGGGGGCATCGTAACAGATATCTATCCCGCCGAAGGCAACGAAGCAGGTAAAATAGACCTGATCCATGACAAATACCGCGGAGAGACCGTAAATTACAGCATTGCTAATGATGTGCTTATCATACATGGTCCTTTCGAGCTGGAGCAGGGAGGACACGTCCTTTCGATCCGTAATCCAGTTTTTTTACAGGATGAGAAGGGAACTCCCTATTTTTGGGGCATGACTATGGTTATCATCAAGGTTCCTGATATTTTTCAGCATTCCGCTAATGCCTTAACCAATTTCGGTTATCAATACCGGCTATCGAAGACCATCTCACCTCTGACCGATGAATATACCGTGGTAGACCAGTCGGAGGAGACTCTGATGGATCCCGTCTCTTATGATTTTACTCTGGGTGGATGTAACTGGAGGCTGGAAATCATGCCCACCGGTGGCTGGAAGAATGGCACACTTTTACAACTGATAGTATTATGTGGCATTGCAGTGATCCTACTACTGGTGGTTCTAACGATATCTATACTATTCGTTGACGAGCAGCGCAAAAAATTTCGCAGACTCTCTCTGACGGATTCTATGACCGGTCTCTTAAATCGTAACGGATTTAATTTGCAGCTGGAGAAGTATCTGGAGGGAAACAAGCAGAAAAACTGTGTCGGTATATTACTTGACGTGGATAATTTCAAATTCATCAATGATGTCTATGGTCATACTATCGGTGATCAGGTTCTATTGCAGCTTTCACAATCCTTAGTGCAGGCTTTTCCGGATAATTCCATTATTGCCAGAAATGGCGGTGATGAGTTCTGTATTATCCTGAAAGATTGCAGTGCAGAAGAGGCTGCCCCAATGATAGACGCTTTCAGTAAGGCTTCCCGCTCTTTTTCAGCCAAAGGCGTCGAACACAATTACAGCACTTCCCTGGGCTATGCGGAATACCCCGCCAACGCAGAAAAAGTCTCTGACATTCTCCGTTATGCCGACATTGCACTCTATGAGGTAAAATTACAGGGAAAACATGGTGCTCTGGCCTACCGGTCGGATTTCCACAATTCGAAACGGACACAGCTTGGTTTTTCATTATCGGATATTTCTGACAACCTGCCGGGTGCCTTTTTCATCTACCGGGCCGAAAAGGAGAATGAACGCATCCTGTATGCTAATCAGGAAATGCTTCAGCTGACAGGATGTACGGATCTGGATGATTTTATGCATTTTACGAAACATCAATTCCGTAATCTGGTGCATCCTGAAGATCTGACACAGGTAGAAGAAAGCATCTGGCAACAGATAGAATCCGGCATGAACGGATACAATGATTATGTCAAATACCGACTTGCTGTCAAAGATGGAACTTATAAGACGGTTCTGGATTATGGGCGTATCGTGGAGAGTGAACATTATGGCTCGGTTTTCTATGTGTTGGTAGTGGATTGCGAATTTATCAAAACACACTACGATGATTAATCATAAAAATAAAAGAATAACAAACTTTCCTCCGGGGCATACTGGTTCCGGAGGAATTTTTATATGAAAGATCAGATTAAGTCTTACTTACAACGTTTGAATCACGGAGAAGCTCTGGAAAGTGTCCAGGCGGATTTCGTCCGGGAATGTAAGGATGTGGATCCTTCCGCAATTATGCAGGCCGAACAGGAGCTGCTACGGGAGGGTACTTCCATCGAAGAATTGCAGCGGCTCTGTGATGTGCATTCCGCCCTGTTCCATGGTTCCACGACAGAAGAGAAAATTGCCAATGCCGAAAAAACAGCAGCCTCTTCTCTAGCTGCCCAGAAACTACACTCTAAAGACATAAAGGACCAACGGCTCTCCGCCGCTGCCGCCCTGATCCAGATCTCCGGACATCCCCTGCAGACTTTTACGTTGGAAAATGCAGCACTGGAAAAGCTGATTGCCCGTACGAGGCAGGCATTGGAAAATAATGGAATTACCGATGAACTGCTTGACGAGCTGCGCCAGATCGCTATCCACTATGCCCGGAAGGGAGACTTACTTTATCCACATTTGAAGGTACAATATGGGATCAGCGGCCCCTCTGCAGTCATGTGGACAGTGGATGATGAGATCCGGGATGAACTGAATGCGCTTGCAAAACAAAAACACCAAAAAGAAACCGATGCATGGAAACAACGTTTGAATGCCGTATTGAACCGCATGGAAGAAATGATCTACAAGGAATCCAATATCCTCTTCCCCAACTGCGCACTGAATTTCTCGGAGGAGGAATGGTATCACATCTACCGGGATGCCAAAGATTATGCGGAATGCTTCGGTATCCGGGGTGATAGTTGGGAGGCTGCGGAAGCACATCTGACCGACACTGCCTCTACGGCTGACACCATGTCTGCGGAACACGCTTTTACAGGTAGTGAGACCAGAATCCACCTCCCCAGCGGCAGTCTGACCCTGTCGCAGCTGACCGCCATGTTGAATACGATTCCTTTGGAGATCTCTTTCGTAGATATCGATAATATCAATCGCTACTTCAACGAAGGTCCCAAGGTATTCAAGCGTCCCGGTATGGCATTGGGCCGGGAGGTCTTCACCTGTCACCCGCCTAAGATCGAAGAACGGGTTCGCCGCATTATCGGAGAATTCCGTGCAGGGAATCTGGACCAGGTACCGGTCTGGATGGACAAGGACGGCCGGACTTTCTTAGTGACTTATTATGCCGTCCGGGATAAGCAGGAGCAATATCTGGGAACGCTGGAACTGGTACAGGACATGGAGTTTGCAAAAGAGCACTTCCGCTAGGACAGTGCTCTTTTCTCTTCTTGTGCTTCCTCTACATAAATACGTGCATTTTCCAGATTCCACCGGATCTCTTCTTCGGTAACAGCACGTTTTACTTTCCCGGGATTACCGACGACCAGGGAATTATCCGGGATCTCCACATTCTGCGTCACCAGTGCTCCGGCACCGATGATGCAGTTTTTCCCGATCTTACAGCCGTTCATCAGAATGGCTCCCATACCGATCATGGTATTGTCGCCGATCTTACAGCCGTGAACGATTGCACCGTGTCCTATGGTCACATGATCTCCGATCTCCACCGGATATCCGCTGCCCAGATGCACTACCGCATTGTCCTGAATATTGCTCTCTTTGCCGATGACAATGGAGTCCCGGTCGCCCCGGACCACCGCATTGTACCAGATTCCGCTGTTTTCTCCGATCGTCACATCTCCCTGCACCACCGCACCGGGAGCTATAAATGCTGTATCATGGATCTGCATATATTCTCTGCTCCTGTTCCTGTTCTTATTTTGTTACAATACTCTTCTTCGTAACATATAGTTTATCACATTTTTTCTGAGCAATATCATATAATTTACAACATTTTTTCCGACCAAATCAATTATATATACAACATTTTTTCTGACCATATTTTATATCTTACTACATTTTTTCCAATCAAAAAGGAACATTCCTCCGAATTTTCCTCAGAATTGTTCCTTTTACAGTCTTACGATTCTTTCCAATGCAGCCGGTGCAGCTCTCCATCCCTCTGCATGCTCTCGAATCCCTGCTGTCTCAGTGCCTCGTAGAGCACAATGGCTACGGAATTGGACAGGTTCAGTGAACGGATCTCGGGAAGCATAGGGATACGGATGCAGGTCTCTTCATGCTCTATCAGGATCTCTTCGGGGATTCCGGCGCTTTCCTTGCCGAACATGATGTAATCGTCCGGTCCGAATTTCACATCGGTGTAGGTCTGGTGTGCTTTTGTGGTTGCCATCCAAATCTTCGCTCCGGGATGCATTTCCCGGAATTCCTGAAAATTCATATACCTGGTGATATCCAGATGCTGCCAGTAGTCCATACCGGCTCTCTTAATCTCTTTTTCATTTAAACGGAAGCCTAACGGCTCGATCAGATGCAGGCTGGGGCCGGTAGCCACACAGGTTCTTCCGATATTTCCGGTGTTTGCCGGGATCTCCGGCTGGTGTAATATAATATGCATAATTCTCCTTTTCGTTCTATTGCTCAATTAATATATTACTTTATTACCTTTTTCCTTATCTAACTGATACAGGACTTTATCTATCTGAGAAAATGCAATTTCCGGGCACTTCTCCTGTTGATACTCCCAACAATCTTTTATATACTTGAGATAGAGCTCTGTCAGCATGGGGATCTTCGTCATCGTTTTGGGATAATCCATAGCATAAAGCTCCCGATACGCCCTCTGATCAATAATGGGGAATATCACCGGGTAATAAAAATGCAATACCGTACTCGCCATTGGAAGTTGCATTCCCTTCGTTTGCAGTAATTTTTCTACAACCCTCTCTGTCTTTTTATCCGCTAGTACCTGTAACGGGGTTTTGATCTCCTTTAATGAAAAGATGGCATCTATCAATTCCTCTGTCACCTGCGGTCTGCGATTCATCTTCCACAGGACGATCTCGTTGATAATATCCCTATTTTCCCGATAATCACCAGCTTCTACTGACGATACACGGTTCAGGATATCTGTTCCGTCATCATATGTAAAACGACCAAGTACTCCCTGATAATCCATAGTTCACCTCAATTTATCTGTCTTCTTTTATATCAACCATAAGCTCACGAATTCGTGCTATCGCACTTTATATCCTGCTTTGCAGGATATTCCGCTAATGAGTCCAGAAGCTGGATCAGGGACCCGGTATGCAATTAAGACTTGAATTCATTCCTGATTCCGAAGAAAATATAATTTTTAATCCCTATATTCCAGTCCAAAATAATCCATGTATACCTTAAATCTATCCTGGGCAGTCAGACAAGTGTCCATAAGATATCCCTGTTCGTTCTTCCATTCCTTCAGCCCCCAATAGTAGAATTCCTTTATATCATCCTCGATAATAAAAGGGGTAATTCCATTACGGAGGCACTCCTTAAACATAATTAATCTTCCAACACGGCCATTTCCATCCTGAAAAGGATGTATCTTCTCAAATTCATAATGAAATTGTATTATTTCCTTCAACGTCTTTTGTTTTGAAAGATTATATCTTTTTAATAAATTCCGCATTTCTCCGGATACATCGGCGGGCTTTGCTGTTGCGCTTCCTCCGACCTCATTTTCAAAACGTTTATATTCACCAACAGCAAACCACGTTTTTCTGCTATCTGACGTTCCTGATTTCAAAATATAATGTAACTGTTTAATAAATGCCTCACTCAGGGGATAGTTTGCCAACTCTATTATTTGATCAATGCATCGGAAATGATTGGCTGTTTCAACAATGTCATCCACATTCACAACTTCATCCTGAATTCCAATCGTATTCGTTTCAAAAATATATCTGGTTTGATCATGGGTCAAGCGGCTGCCTTCCATATGATTCGAATTATATGTCAGTTCGATCTGAACCTTATGATATATTCCTCCCGGTATCCCTGCTTCCTTTTCCATTTTTAATCTGGTCAAAATATCATTTGCTATTTTTTCCGCTCGTTTCTTTCTGACCGGCTTTACGGCATCCTCCGGAATCCTCCATGTTTTCCCATCAAGAATTACACCCGGAATTTTTCCATGGGCACAATAATTTCTTACACTTCTTTCTGATAAATTCCATTTTGCAGCTATTTCATTTACATTTACATATTTCATACACAACCTCCGTAAAACGGCTCACCGGAAATATTATATCATTATCGGTAATATATCTCAAATTTTTTGCTTTTAAATTTCATTTGTATTTTGCCGATAAGAGTCGCTTAATTCTTTCTGTGCTTCCTCTACGTAAATGCGTGCATTTTCCAGATTCCAGCGGATCTCTTCTTCGGTAACAGCACGTTTTACTTTCCCGGGATTACCGACGACCAGGGAATTATCCGGGATCTCCACATTCTGCGTCACCAGCGCTCCTGCACCGATGATGCAGTTTTTCCCGATCTTACAGCCATGGACGATCGCACCGTGTCCTATGGTCACATCTCCAAGCACCACTGCTCCAGGCGCTATAAATGCTGTATCATGGATCTGCATATATATTTTCTCCTCTGTTCTATCTACTACTCTTCCTTACAAAGTGCAGTTTACCACATTTTTCCTAACCATATAAACCTTATATTTTACTTTTTTTCCTACCAAAAAGGAGACACTATAAATGTCCCCTTTTGTTACAATCTTTACAGACAGTCTCCTGTCTGGCATTGTATCTCATATTCTATTCTGCTCATTCGCAGTAAAATGAGTCCCTGTATCCCGGCGCTGTAATATTTGATTCCATGCTCTACAGCATACTCTGCCAAAAGTGCATTTCCAATATCCTCCGCATCCGTGATAATGGCATTCGGCTGTACTGTTTGCAGCCACTTTTGTCCATTTGAGGTATAGGTGCCGTGATGATTCGATTTCATTACATCTGCTTTCAGAAGATCACCATATTGCTCTGCCAGTTTTTCTTCCATCTCTATATACAAGTCTCCACCGGTGAGATATTTTGATCTTCCATAGACAAATTTCATCAAAATAGATACATTGTTCACGCTCTCATCATTTCCGACACATTTCTCCAGATCCTCAGTCGTCGGATGATATGCGGTTATACGTACATCCCCTACCGTCCACTGATATCCCGCCAGGACATTTTCATAAACATGTGTCCCTTTCTGCTTAAGATATTCCTCAAATAAGGGCTCCTGCTTACTGGATGCTATATAGGAGCTTCGATAACAGGCATCAATCCCTCCTCCATGCTCATACAGATATTGTGCCACAGCCAGGGCTCCTCCTGCATGATCATCATGCGCATGAGACAATACAAAATAATCCAGATGATGCAGTCCCAGATCATCCAACAATGAAATAATATGCGCACTGCAGGCAATGTAACCGGCATCTATCATCATTGTTTTGCCATTCGGGAATACCACAAGCGTACAATCTCCGCATTTTGCCCGGATTCCCGCCTCTGTCAGATCCGGTGTGAGAAAATACAGATTACCGTCTCCGCCGTAAGACAACGCTTTTTTTACACAACAAACCATCTCTTCATAGTGATCTGCAACCGAATTATCATTAGTCTTTTGGTATCCTGCAGGTTCTTCCTTCAGGCATCTTCGTTCCGCTGCCAGAAGATATTGATTATCGGATGCGGTTCCACTGATCAGAATTTTCTCCCACTGTGCCTCCGTTCCATGATAAATAACCGTATGAAGAGCCTCATCTTTCGCAAACGCTCTCATATCAATATTTTTCAGGCTGACAGGCAATTCCACCTTCTCCAGTGCCGAACAACTATGAAACGCCTTCGCACAGATAATGCATATTCCTTCCGGCAATTTTACATCCCTTAATGCGGTACATCCGCGGAAGCTATACACCCCGAGATAGACAAGCGTCTCCGGCAGTTCTACTTCCTTCAGTGAAGTACAATTCTGAAAAGCACAATCTCCCACGCTCTCCATTCCCACACAAATTCTGACCCGGCGGATTTCATCTCTGATTTCTTCCCATGGTCTCTCTTGATGTTCCGCCCAGTTCTGCATCTTTCCGGTCCCTGTAATCGTCAGGCATCCTGTTTCCTGCGTGAAACTCCATTCTACATTATTCAATTTTTCATTCATATTCTTCCTCGTATCCGAAGCGTTACAGCTTCAGTTTCCATACAAACTTGTTTCTCTCCAAAGGATAAATACTTTCCGATATTTCAATAATCTGTCCCTCTTCATTCCTGGTAACAGAAGAAATCAGCATTGCAAGAGCATTTTCCTTCATTCCCATCAGATGACTCTCTCTGCTCTCCAGCGGACGGGCCGTCATTTCTTTTTCCAGGCTGAATCGATTCTTGGAATGATCATTGAGCGCCTTCGTCAGAGATGCCTTCGTAAAATCATAGTCAAACAAAAATGCATCACTCTCCGGCATATAGGACGTTGTCAATACAATCGGTCCTTTGTCAAAAGAATCCTTTACGTATCTGAGACGGCTCAGTTTAATGACTCTGCTGTCACCGTTTTCGAACTTTTTCGCCAGTTCCTCCGTCATCTCCATATAACGGAATTCCAGCACTTCCGTCTCTACCTCAATGCCCCGGCGAAACATTTCATTAAAAAAGCTCTCAATAAATACCGTCGTATCCTCCAATACGCGTGGTGCTGTAACAAAGGTACCTTTTCTCTTAACTCTTTTCAGATGTCCATCCTGCACCATCCGCAGCATTGCCGTACGCACTGTGGAACGACTGACACCAAATTGTTCACAAAGCTCCACTTCTTTCGGAATTTTATAACCGATCGGCCATTCTCCCGTATGAATCTTGTTCATGATATATTCTTCAATCTCTGAATATCTGGCTGCCATATTTCCCCCTATTAACACTTTCCTTTTCGTTTTCTGTGTTTTTGTTATCCAATCTCATTATGATATTACATATTACTAACAGTATAGCGAATTTGGGAATTTAATGTCAATAATCGAGCGTACTAATATGTACGAATTTCAAAAATTCTTGCAAAATGGATACCGTAAGCACGGTGAACCGTCACCTTTATGGTATCACAAATTACATTTCCCAGCGGAATTCTGTTCAATCGCTGATAATTGTCATGTATTTCCTTGCAAAATACTTCTTTTCCTTCTCTGAAAGCACGCACATCATAATCCCGTACAAGTTCATCCGGCAGTCCTTTTACCTGTCGGTTCCGTACATTTCTTGTAAGAGATGGCATGATCTCTTTTGTCAGGTTCGTATCAAATGTCAGCTGAATCTGATGTAGCACCAGTTTCCCGTCATAGGTAAGCGTTATTTCGGCACCCTGTTCTCCTATCGGTGCCTCCCAGCAGTTACTTTCTTCCTGCTCCTGTCTGGCAATTCCGTTCAATACTTTCCATGGTTCATTTCCATGTGTATATCCGGATGCAGCTACCTTAGCTGACTTTGCATAATCGGCCGGATCCCGGTTACGGACTCCCGGAATATAACAGTCATCCCGCAAAAGCTCCTGTTGTAGTTCTTCCATATGTTCCCCGATCTGTCTGGGGGTACAGCCATATCTGACAGCCATTGCTGCTGCCGTGCCTACCGCCTGTCCTCCCACAGCGCAGGTTCCCATAACTCTCGTTGATCCAAATGCCATTTTTGTAGTACTGATATCACGTCCCGCCAGCATTACATTTTCCAGATCCTTTGCATAATAGCATCTCCATGGTATTGTATAACAACCGTTGAAATTCAGGATCTGTGAAGGAATCTTATCCGTATCCAGAAGTCCCCTGCGCACATGCTGATCCATCTGCCAGCCACCATAAGCTACTGCGTCCGGGAATATCCTGTTGGCTAGTACATCCTTTTCATTCAACAGATAGTCTCCTTCGATTCTTCTGCTTTCACGATATCCCGGCACGAATCCAACCCAATCCAGCTCCAAATTTTCCACACCGTGGTTTCCCACATTTTTCAGATGATCCCATACGCCGTACACACATTTCAGCAATTCATCACGGATTTTCTCACCGTCACGGATAATATCTTCATCCTCACCACCCAGTTCAATCCACCAATATCCGGAGTCCACATTGGAAAAGTGTGGCAGTCTCCCGCTTCCTTCTTCGAATTTGGTCAGCTTACCGCCTTCCATATGGGAGGCAATACTGTTCGCATGTTCCCGGTATTTCAAATCTTCCTCCGTGTAATGGTTTGCCCATTCAGGACACACAAATTTTACCGGCTCTCCACGGTCCACAGCGGAAAACAACAAAGTGTTTCCCATCGTATCGCTGTTCGGTTCTTCCGGAGCATCGGGTTCCTTAAATTCGTCTCTTCCTTCACTGCCCATACGCCCCGTCGCACCGCACATGGTAGCTAAGGTACCGTGCCCTGTGGCATCGACAAAGATGTCTCCGTAGATGGTAAACTCGGTTTCCGTACTGTTCTGATGACAGACTACGGCCTTTATTTTTTTCCCTTCCAGGATCACGTCATCCATATTCGTATTCAGAAAGGATTCCAGATTTTCCTGAAAATGCACTTTTTCCCAGATGACGGAATCAAATACCGGAAAAGATGCATAGGGATTTCTGCGTTTGTTTGCCAGCAGAATCTCCAGCAGGATTCCTGTCTCTCCAAGATTTTTTTTGGCACCGTGGGAGTTGGCTCCCACAATGTGCATACGGATCTCCGAGCTGGCGTTGCCACCAAACATAGAGCGATTCTGTATGATGGCTGTTCTGGCTCCTTTTCTGGCAGCTGCTATTGCCGCACAGACACCGGCCAGGCCGCCTCCCACTACTACAACTTCATATTTTCTGGTTTCACTGTGAATTGACATATTGTTCTCTTTATTTTCTCCCTTATAGCAATATAGCAGGCACAGAGTCTTCTCCTGTCCTGCCACACTGCATCTGCCATTTTCAATTTATTATCCCTTAACCGCACCTACGGACAAGCCTTTCAGGAAGAACTTCTGTCCGAACAGGAATACGATAAATACCGGTACAACCGCCATACAGCAGGCCGCCATGGTCAGGTTATACTGTGTTACCTCTGTACCGACAAACTGGTTCAAAGCCAGAGGAATCGTCCATTTCTTCCAGTTGGAGATAAATACCAGAGGATCCAGGTAGCTGTTCCATGCATCCAGGAACTGTACTGTCGCCGTCGCCGCTATCGTCGGCTTGACAAGTGGCAGCATAACCTGTGCAAAGGCTCTGTATTCACCGGCTCCATCAATTCTGGCAGCTTCCCGCAGTTCATCCGGAGTACTTAAGAAGGACTGCCTGAGCATAAAGGTGGAAGATACCGCTATAATTTTCGGTACGATCAGCGACAAATGGGTATTCATCCATCCCAACTGCATAAACATTATGAATCTGGGAATCAGTGTCAGCTGTGAAGGCACCATCATCTGCGCCAGATATACAATGAACAATACATTGGAGCCCTTGAACTTCAACTTGGCAAAGGCATATCCGGCAAGTGTTGCGGAAGTAATTGCCACTACCGTACTGATTACAGCTACCTTGATAGAGTTAAAATAGGCCAGACCGAAATGATAATTTGTGGAGCTGGTCGTTCCTATGCTTAATACTCTCTTATAGTTATCCGGGTAAAAATACTTCGGGATCCACTCAATAGGGATCTTCATAACATCCGCTTCTGTCTTGAAAGATGCTGAGATCATCCAGACAAAAGGAACAATCATAACCAATGTAACCAGAATAATTACAATGGTAATCAATACTCTGGCTACCTTTTTGGAAACAGGTACATTCTTCCTCATCTTAATCCCTAGCCTTTCTCTTCTTTATTGTTATGTACCCACTGGATAATGGTCACAATAAGCAGCATCACAAACAGAATTACGGCAATTGCCGAAGCATAACCCATCTTATAATACTTAAATGCTGATGTATAAATATAATAAACCAGTGTGTAGGTAGAGCTTCCGGGACCACCGCCTGTCATAACGTTCGTATATCCAAATACTTTAAAGCTGGATATAATACCTGTAATTGTCAGGAAAAAGGTCGTAGGCTTCAACAGCGGAACCGTTAATTTGAAAAATTTCTGAATAGAATTCGCTCCGTCAATCTCAGCAGCCTCATACAAATCTCTCGGAAGTCCGGTGATTGCGGCGCTGTACATAAATACGCGGTATCCCAGGCTTGCCCAGATTACGACCAGCATGATCGCGGGAAGTGCCCATTCATAGCTTGCCAGGAATCGGGGAGGATCCTGCCATCCGAGAGCCCTCATCAATTGTGTAAAGGGTCCGTATTTAGAATACAACGCCATCCATACAACGGAAATTGCCACAATATTACAGATATGCGGCATATACATAGCGACACGTACCACACCCGCTATTTTCTTATGACAAAATTCATCAATCAGTACCGCCATTATAATTGCCAGGAAAAGTCCGATGGGCACGGTTACGACGGTGAAGATCAATGTATTTTTCAAAGATGCAAGGAACCATTCATCCTTCCACAGATTGATAAAGTTTGTCAGTCCGATGAAATTCCAGTTGCCGAGTCCTTGAGAGAAATTCCAGTCAGTCAGACTTACATATAAAGAAATTATCAGCGGAATCAGACTGAAACATATTACACCTATCAGACTCGGTGCCAAAAAGGAATATGCAACCAGGTTCTGATGCAATATTTTTCGTCTTTCTCCTTTAGTCTTCTTTTTCTTGCTCTTCATTTGCTTTATCCCTCTTTTGTTCGTTTCAGAGCAGGGGACGGTTCGCCTGTGAAAACGACCGCCCCTTCCCACTGCTGTTTTTATTTTTTTACTTCTGACTGCTTAATTCGGTCTGGATCAGTTCGTTACCTCTCTTCTCCATGTTCTGAACGGTCTGATCTGCAGACTGTTTTCCATAGCACATAGCATCAAACTCTTCGAACCAGGCAGAACTGATTTCAGAGGAAGCATGTCCTTTAATAGCGGCAACACCCTGCGTAGTATCGAGAGACAGATAGTTCTCCATGGAATCCATATCAATGGAGCCCTGTGCCTTCTCCTTCAGTACGCTCAATACTTCATCCTTATTAACACCATTCCACAGAGGGATTCTTCCGCCCTGTACCAGAGGGGACATACCACCCTTTAAATACCACATTGCAAACTCAAAGCTTGCTTCCGGATACTTTGTATTTGCTGAAATGCTCAGCAGGTCTCCTGCACCGGTAGTACCGATCTGCTTACGATAAAATTCGGTGTTGTATTTCTCATCATCGGGAACGGGTGCTGGTACCAGTGCAGTCATGAAATCATGAGGATAATTCTCCTGATCCATACACAGTCTCATCTGTGCTACACCAAGCATGATGGCACATTTACCCTGAAGGAACGTATTGGCAACGCTGAGATCCTCGGAGAATTCATCTTCGATGGGAATCGCATAACCCTTATCCAGCGTCTCTTTTACAAGGTTAAGACCTGCACGATATACATCATTATCGAAGTTTACCTCTGTACCTTCTTCATTCTTGTAAATCTGATTTGCACCCAGTACAGCGTCTAATGCATTCAGAATACTATTACCGCTCTGCTTACGTGCCCAGCATACTCCGTATACCTTATCCTGGCCCTCGCCATGTGTCAGCTTCTCGGCAGCCGCAAGGAATTCGGAATAGGTCCATCCATCATAAGGAATATCCAGTCCTGCTTCCTTAAACATATCTTCATTGATCAGAATCCATCTTGAGTTCTCGTATTTGGTAGGGAATCCATATACGGCACCATCATCGTAGTGATACTCTGCCATATTTGCCACACCCAGCTCATCATCCAGATTGAATCCGATATCATTGAGCATACCGGACATATCCAGCAGCAGGTTGGAGTCTACACGCTTGTCCATTTTGGCACGTCCGCCATAGCCAATGAACAGATCGACATCACCACCGCCCATTAAGTAGGTCTCCAACTGAAGGTTACCGTTATCATCATTTACATATCTTACATATTCTACCTGAAGTCCTTTGTCTTTGTACTCCTCATTGAAGTTGGCACACAGATCATCATATCCGTACTCCGGCTGAACACCACCCCAGAAATGAAGCGTGATCGTCTTTCCGTCTTCCGTGCCATACCATTCCTTCTCGGATTCTGTGGTTTCTGCTGCTGCGGTTCCTGCGGCTTCTGTAGATGCATTTGTGTCTGTATCTACTTGTCCACATCCTGCCAGACAGGTACCTAACATTGCCATTGTCAATGCAAGTGCAATTTTCCTCTTCATAATTGTAATCCTCCTACATTTTAGTTTTCTATGGTTAACCTGAGTTTTTCTCAGGAATACACCCTTACTTCATAAATATGTACGTCTTTTTCCCCATTGGTGGTATGAATCGTAATGGTTACTTTATCACATTCCGTAGGCTCAAAAGTTACAACGTTCTGTCTCTGGTCATTTTCTGTCACTTTCTGTGCTGCCATCTTCTGTTCTCCCCGCCAGAGTGTCACAGTGTAATCTTTTACCAATTCGGGAGGTACTCCTATCCTCTGCTGGAGCTGACGTTTCTTCGATAAAGTAATCTTAATCGGATAATTAAAGTTGGAATCGAACGTCAGTCTGACCTGGGATACTTTTTTCACCGAGGCAAGCTTTAAGGTTAACGTCTCTCCTTCCGGGCTTATGCCATCGGAGCTCCACATATTTCGAATTCCGTTTTCATCTCTGGACACTCCGTTGATCACTTTCTCCGGAGCGAACCCTTCTCTGGCAGAGGTTGCACTGATCTGCGCGGTTCTCGCCAGATCCTGCGGATCGGTGTTTCGATAACCCGGAATATAACAGTCATCCTTCAGCAGAAGCTGTTGCAATTCCTCCATGTGCTCCGGCATATCTTTCGGCCCGCAGTGATATTTGATGCAAAGTGCCGCTGCGGTTCCCGCTGCCTGTCCTCCTATGGCACAGGTTCCCATAACTCTTGTGGATCCCATTGCCATTTTGGTAGCACTGATATTTCGTCCCGCCATCATCATATTGGGAATATTTCTGGAGCAATATGACCGGTACGGAATCGTATAGGCTCCGTCAAAGCTGACAACTCTGGAAGGAAGTTCATCAAAATCATATAGACCTCCGGGAGTATGGATATCCATCGCCCAGCCGCCGTATGCCACTGCATCCTCAAATACTTTATTGGACAAAATATCATTTTCATTTAATATATAATCTCCTACCAGACGCCTGCTCTCTCTGACACCGGGCAGCATACCGACCCATTCCAGATCATAATTCTCGGCTCCATGGTCACCACCGTTTTTCAGATGATCCCATACCCCATAGATACAAGACACCAACTCATCACGGATTTCTTCATACTCATCTATGATATCTTCTGTCTTGCCGGGAAGCTCGATCCACCAGTATCCATAGTCCACAGAGGAGGTACTGTAGGAGGTCATACGTAAGTATGCCTTATCCACATCTCCCTTTGTCTTAGCTTCGTGCACGGCAGAGTGTGTTCTGTATTTGAGTTCCTCTTCCGTAAAATGTCTGGCGATCTTCGGTCGTTTAAAATTCACCGAATGTCCTCTGTCCACCGCCTTGAATAACAGCGTATTTCCCATACGGTCATTGTTGGCCTGTTCCGGCGCATCCGGTTCATTGAATTCTGCCCTTCCCTCGCTGCCGGTACGATATTCCGCTCCTGCATAATATCCCAGGGTCGCATTGCCGGTACAGTCAATAAATATGTTCCCTCTGATCTGCCAATGTGTCTCTGTCGTGAGCTGGTATGCGTCGATTTCACGGATCTCATTGCCTTCCATCCGGCAATCCTCCATCGCGGTATTCAGATACACTGTCAGATGTGGCTGACTCTTCACTGCGGTAAATAATACCATATCCCAGATCGAATAATTAAAATAATCATTTCTGCTCTTGTTGTCAAGCATGATTTCATGGAGAATTCCGCTCTCTTCAAGCTCCGGTTTCGCAAGATTCTCGGATGCTCCGCAGATATGCATTCGGATTTCACTGGATGCATTTCCTCCCAGTACATGTCTGTCATGCACCAACGCTGTCCTGGCTCCGTGTCTTGCAGATGCAAGTGCCGCACAGATGCCAGCCATTCCACCACCGATTACTACAACATCATATTCAGCTTTTTTAACTTTTCTGTTCTCTGACATTTCGTTCACCTTTTATGTTGTAACTTATGTCTATATAATATGCTTATGCGTGCAATATGTCAATACATATTTTAAAATTTATGCTATAAATGTCTGTAATATTTAGTGACATAATAGGAAAATTGCCTTTTTTCTGCATTAAAACCATACAAATATACTTCAAATTATACTTCTTCCAGATAATGAACACCCTCTATCTGACTCACTTCTGACAAAACCTCTGCATGATTTCTTCTTTTCTTCAGATCCAGCATCATTATAAGGACAATATCCGATCCTTTTAAGGTCTTATCCCTCTTTTTCTCCACGGATCTCAGTTCATATCCAAACTCATTGATATAGTCATAGACTCCCCTTGTCATCGACTTATCAATTTCTATATATAGACCAATGTATCGATTGTATTGCTCCTGCACACGACTGACTCTGGCAATTCCGAACATCGTGACAATGATCAATACGAACATCATCAGACTGACTTCCAACATTCCGGATCCCAACATAATTCCAAGCGTTGCCGTTGCCCATAATCCGGCAGCCGTTGTCAGTCCTCTGACCTGATTTTTCCCGGTAATAATGATGGTTCCCACCCCCAGAAAGCCAATACCGCTGACCACGCCGGCTGGGATACGCCCCATATCTGTGCTTCCGACGCCCAGGGCTGTCCCAAGATAGATATTGACGACAGCGGAAGCCGCCGCTCCAAGACACACTAATGCAAATGTCCGCATTCCTGCCGGATGATGTTTCGTTGCTCTCTCCAGTCCGATCACACAACCCAATACAGCCGCAAGCAGCAGCCGCAAAGCTATGGCTCCATTCGTAAATTCCGCAAAATAATTCGCAAAGTTCTGCATATGTATTTCTCCTTTCATACTTCCATATAAGAAAGGCCGGCATAGTCTCCTATCGCGAACTGTACCGGCCTTCGTTATCATTTAAAATATCTGCTGTTTTACAGCGCTTTTTTATTACAAAATTACAGATTCAGAAGATATTCTCCCAGCGCATAAGAGAAATCTACCAGGTACGGCTGTACCTCCTTGGGATACATACTGGTAAGGTGGTGTGTTTCAAAAGCAAAACACTCCTGGTAGTCAATATCCCGCAGAGCCTGCACTACCTCTTTCCAGGGAATCGTTCCGTTGAACGGTGAAAAATGCTCGTCCTTGATACCGTAATTATCGTTAATATGGGTAGCCTTCAGATGAGAACCTACCTGGCGGATCATATCGGGAACATTCAGACCCACCATATTTGCATGACCGGTATCAATACATATCTGTACATTCGGATTGTCAATGACATCAATCAGCTCCAGCAGTTCTTCCGCACAGCTGCCGTAATGGGTAGGCTTTGTCATATTTTCGATAGCCATTCCCACATGATGATCCGCAAAAATTTCACCCCAATGCTTCATGTATTCTTTGTTATATTCAAAAGATTTTCTGTAATCATAACCGCCGCCGTTACGTCTTACAGTGTAAGGATGAACTACCATCCACTTTACTCCCAATGCTTCTGCTGCCAGGACACTGCGTCGCATAAGCTCCTCTCCCAGCTCTCCGTCCGAACGGGTCAGATCCGCATTAAATGCATTTCCAATGGTCCAGTAGGCATGTGCCTGGATGTATTTCACACCGAGTTCTTCTGCCAGTGCTGCGGTATCCGCAATCCATTTTTCCCAGTTCTCTCCTCTTAAGGGTTGTCCTTCCCTGCAATGGCTGCAAAGACATGCATCTACATATTTATATCCCGCCTTTGCACAAGCCCTGGTGGACACGTCAATGGGAATCTGATAAGGTCTCTTATCATCGAAATCCATAATGTTAGTTGATGTTGCGAGTTTCATTTTTTATCCTCCATTCTTTTTCTTTTTAAGAATTGCTTCTTCCATAATTCTGTAGTTCTCACTATATACTCACTTATATAATATGTCAATACATATAAAGCATATATTTTATCGTTTTAAGTAAAATACGCGTTATTGTACGTACATATTTAGTAAGAAAGACCGGAATAGTCTTTTGTTGCAAACTGTACCGGTCATTCTTATTATTTTATATTACGGTTTTATACAGACAAAATTGCTTTCTGTTCTAGTAAATGTCTGCGAAGTTCTGCCACATCTACCTTTTCCGGCTCACAATGGGATGCTATTGCCATTGCAGCCGCTTCTCCCGCTGCCTGTCCCACTGCCATACATTCATTCATGATTCTAGTGGAACCAAAGGTGATTGCATCCACGCTGATATCTCTTCCAGCCATCATCAGGTTGGGAATATCCGCAGACACCAGGCATCCATAGGGGATTCCAAAAGGCTCTTCAATGGTAACACGATACGTTCCGGCACCTGCACCATTATGAATATCAATAAAGTATCCACATAATGCAATACTGTCCTCCGGCTTTTTCCCAGCCACTGCATCGTGATGATCCAGCATCTTGATACCCTTGATTCTCCGGCTCTCCCGGACGCCAATGGAAGCATTGATGGAATCCAGATAACAGTTTTCAAAACCGGGCACATTTTCCCGGAACATCTTCATAAGTTTCGGAATCTGCAGGTGAGCTTCCATTTCCCCGTTGCTTAAATCATGCAGATTGGAGCCGTCAAAATTCAACAGACGGATCGTGTTCACGGCTACCTGTCCCGGCATAGGCTGACAGATAAAAATAACAGTCTCACGGTCCACAGGACATTCGCCCTTTTTCCGAAGTTCCTCCAGGAGATGATGCATCCCCAGGAAAATAAAACTCTTGGTCTTCCGGAAGAAATCCGCATTATATCCCTGGGCAATATTGTCCAGTACATCATAGGGCAGTTCCTCCGGATGTTGTTCGATAAAATCGCAAAACTCCTCAAAATTCACACCGCCGAGATTAAACATCAGGGTAGGCGGCTGCATCACATTGTTTTCGTTTCCTTTTTCTGTTGTCGCTCCGCTTAATGCACCTAAATCACCATCTCCGGTTCCATCAATAAACACGTCTGCGGTAATTTCAATGTGCTGTCCCTTGCCGGACACAATAATGGACCGGATTTTTCCGTCCTTCATTTTCACATCTGCCAGCTCACAGTGCATGAGAAGCTCCACTCCTGCTTCCTTTACCATCTCAAAGCACAGAATTCTGGAGTAGAAGGGATGTATCAGTGTAACTGACTGATGATGCGGGCAATATTCATGTCCATAGGATGCTCCCGCCTGCTCCAGCCTGTCCACAAATTCCTGGGCAATACCGCCCACCACCTGTCTGCCCTTAATATCCCAGAATGCCAAAAACGGAAGTCCGCTTCCCAGCTGACCACCCAGATAACCGTTTCTTTCCACCAGCAGGACCTGAGCTCCTGCCCGTGCTGCGGTCACTGCCGCCGCAAATCCACCGGGACCTCCGCCTACCACTACCACATCTTTTTTTATCTGTTCCATGGTCATCCTCTTTTCTCCAGTTCTTCCAACCAGGCTCTTATCTGTTTACTGTAAGTCTCTTCCAAACCTAAATCCCACAAAAGCTGTAGCAGGGTATAACGGTTCCGCACCTCTTTACCAACCTCGATTCCCTCCTGTACCATCTCTATGGGGAGACCGATCTGACAGGGACAATAGGGCGCATCCAAAGATTGCAGTAATGCAATCAACTGCTCTGTCGCCGGAAGCTGTTCTTCAATGGTGCGCCGGATATCCTCCCACCGTTTTTCAATAATCTGCAGCCTCTGATTTCGTTGCTCTATATTATTTTTTCCGCATTCCTGTTCCAGTCTCAGGATTCCTTCGGCGGCATCCAGGTAACTTGTTTTTATCTTCTGTTCCCAGTCGGATACTTTCCGCTCCTTTTTCTGTGCTGCGGCAAAATCCACCGTTTCCTGTGCCAGCATATGATACATCTGTGTGACAATGATCATTCCGACACCTACCTTGGTGCCATGCAGGACCGGTTTTCTGCCTTCCATGAGAAAACGCATCTCCCAAAAATGGGACAAATGATGTTCACAGCCGGATGCCGGTCTGGAATTTCCCACATAATACATAGCAATTCCCGTAACCACCAAAGCTTCCATCAGACTCCGAATTGCCTCCGGATCTCTCTTTTTAATCTGTGCACCTTGTTCCACTACCGTTTCCACCGCACCGCGCACCATGTCCACCACATAATCGCAGTAGTATTCTCCATTGATCATCTGAGAAAGTTTCCAGTCCAGCAGACAGGTATATTTTCCAAGCACATCCCCCAGTCCGGCGGTGATCAGTTCCATGGGAGCCTCCGCCATAATCTTGGTGTCACCAATGACTGCCACCGGGCCGTGGGCATCTTTGGTCACCTTTACATGGTTAAGCATCAGAGCTGCACCCACGGATACAAAACCGTCCATACTGGTGGCGGTAGCTACGATCATATAATCCAGTTTCAACCGAAAACTGACATATTTACACATATCATTGATGGTTCCCGTACCCACCGCCAGCAGGATTTCCGTCTCCGGGGGACAGGCGGTCAGAATTTCTCCTAAATGACTCTCATCGGGAATCGGCTCCTGCTCCGAAAATACCAGTGCTTCACAGACAATCTGCGCTTCCACTAACTCCTGTTCCAAAGCTTCTCCTGCTGCCTTCCAGGTATTCTGATCCGCCACCAGGAATACCCGATGATAACCCAATTCCTCCAAAATACCTGGAACTTTCTGCAGAGCATCCTGTTCAATCACGACCCGTTTTAACGGGGTCTCGTGAACACGACCACAGCTGCATTTTCTTGCTTTTCCCAGATACTGCGCTACTCCTTCTCTCATCCCAACACACTTTCCGGCATTCGCCTTTACAATAGTCCGAGTCCTTTCCTGTCAAACCGGGACATAACCTCCACATGCTTTTCCGCATCCAGCCGGATACAAAGCAAATCATTCAGACAAGTGCTATAATATCGAATATGTTTTGCCTTCATCTTCCAGGCAAAAGGAGTGCTTCCCATGTCATCGGCACAGGCATATATCACGGAAGGACATATGGCATCCACCCACTCCATACTGTTGGAAGTATGGGCTCCATGATGATTCGCTTTCATCACATCCGCCTTTAGCGCTTCTCCATAGCGGGCAATCAGTTCCAGTTCCTTATCACGATACAAATCCCCGCTGGTTAAAAATGTTGACTTCCCATAAGTAAATTTCATCAGAAGGGATAAATTGTTCAGATCCTCCTCAGCGCCGGTACAGCTTTCCACAAGGGCTTCTTCCGGATTGTAGACTGCAATGTCCACTCCACCTATGCTCATGTGAAAGCCTTCCTTTACATCCGTAACAGTTCTGGCTCCTTTCGCCCGGATATAGTCAAAAAATGCCTTTTCCAGCTGACTGTTTACAAATGCGGAACGATAATAACAGCCGATGTAACCACCATCCTGACCGTATATATATTCCGCAACCTGCTGCAGTCCTCCTGCATGATCATCATGGCTGTGTGATAACACCACTCCGTCCAAAGAAGTCAGGTGCAGATCTCTTAACAGGGAGACCACATGCTTTCCACACTCCACGAAGCCTGCGTCAATGAGCATTGTTTGTCCATCCGGGAAAACCAGCAGTGTAGCATCACCACTTTTCGCCCGGATTCCCGGCTCCCACAGTTTGGGTGCCAGAATGTAGAACTTCCCGTCTCCGCCCTGATCCAATACCTCTCGGATCTTTAAAATAATCTGTTCATATCGATCCGGTGCTTCCGGCCTTTCTTCCGATGGTTTGGCGCTTTGTCTTTCCAGGCAATGCCGTTTGGCCTGCACCAGATATTGATTATCGGATGCAGACCGGCTGATCATGATCTGCTCCCACTGTTCCTCACTTCCCTGATAGAAAACTTCCTCCAGAGATTCGCATTTTCCGAACGCCCGCATATCCACGTCTATAAGAGTAGACGGCAGATAAACCTTTCTTAATGCACTACAGAACTGAAATGCCTTGGATGCCAGCACCCTGACACCTTCCGGAATGACAATTTCCTTCAGCACTGTACAGCCCTTAAAGCTGAATACGCCAACGATTTCCACGGAGCCCGGCAGGCTGACCTCCTGCAGATTGCTGCCGCCGGCAAAGGCATAATCTCCCACGGTAGTAATTCCATCCCGGATCACCACGGTTTTTATTTTCTGAATGAAAGTATTCCAGGGTACCTGTTCCGGGTCTGTATAATCCTCCATGGCTCCTACACCCTGTATGGTAAGGATCCCGTTCTCTTCCTCATAGTTCCAAACTGCCTGTTGTCCGCAAAGTCGCATTTTGCCTGTTTCCATTTTATTTTTCTTTCATTCCTTTTTCGATTTCACTGACCATCTGTCTCGCTACCAGTACAGAGAACTCCACGCCCTGCTGATGAATCTCCGGGCTCATTCCACCTGTGAAATTGTGAATTTCGTAGGTGAAATCTCCCTGGTAATTCACATCTGCCAGGCTCTTCAGCAGAGATGTCCACTCTACATATCCCAGATAAGGCAGCAAATGATCATCCTTCTCACCACGGTTGTCGTTGATATGTAATGCCTTTAAACGACTGCCTATCTGTTGGATCGCTGCTGGCTGGTTGACCTGTGCCAGATTTGCATGTCCGGTATCCCAGCAGATACCAAATATGTCATCCGCATTTAACTTATCCAGAAGCTCCAGCAGGTCTTCAGCATTACATCCAAAACGTCTGCCATATCCAATACCCAGATGGTCTACCATGTTCTCGATGGCAATTCCGGTTCCATATTTCGCCGCAAGTTCGCCGAAGCGCTTAAAACGCTCCGTCTCACTTGCCAGAGATTTTTTCCTGGAATATCCCGCTTCATCATTGACGGAATCCGGATGAATGACTAGCCAGGGCACCTGACACATACCTGCTGCCTCAATATCTCTCTTGATCCTGCCGATATTGTCTTCCCAGTCCAGCGCTGTAAATTTCATACTTTCTGCCACACTATAATAATGCGCATGTGCCTGGGTCACAGGAAGATTATGCTTATCACAATTTTCCTTCTGCCGCTTTACCCAGTCTCTCCAGTCAGGAGCATCCATGGGAAGCCCCTTTCTTCCGTATGCCACAAAGCATAAATCAATGGCGTCAAAACCTGCCTTTGCAATAGATTCAATTGCCTGCTCGCAGGAATAATACATTTTCTGTGTCCAAAAAACACTGCCACAAGTTCCTGTTGATGTCGATATTCTCATAATAATACCCCTGCCTTTCTATGACCTGCCGACTTTGCATCACAGGTAAAAAATATTATTTTGCATACACACGGATTTCATGAATGACAGCCTGTTCCGCTCCATTGGTGGATTCCGGGATCACACGAATCTCGTCTGCCGGTACATCACCGATTCCCACACTGCACAGGCGCTGGTAATTATCCTTTACAAATGCTTCTCCCGTCTTTTTGCCTTCCCGGTACAGTTCGATTTTTACATCTTTTACCAACTCCTCGGGTACACCGTTTCGCTGCTGTGCCTGACGTAAAGGTGCCATAGTCACGCGGATTGGATATGCAAAGTTGGATTCAAAGGTCAGTCGGATTTCCCGGATTTCTTTCGTCTCGTCCCATTTCATGATAAGACACTCTCCGGGCTTCGTAACCCATCCATTCTGTTCCTCTCCAAGCTTTCTGGAGATGCCGTTCGCCACCTTCTCCGGCTCGCCTCCCTGTTCCCAGGAAGAAGCGGTGATTTTTGCCTTAAGTGCCAGATCTTTTTCATCCTCATTCTTAAAGCCCGGCAGAAAACCATCCTCTTTCAGGATGAGCTGCTGTAATTCCTTTACATGAGGTGCCAGCTCCCTCGGATTGCAGGCATATTTATTACACAGAGCAGCGGCAATCCCCACTGCCTCACCTCCAATGGCGCAGCATCCGATGATTCTGGTGCTTGCCAGTCCCAGTCTGGTGGTACTGATATCTCTTCCCGCCATGTACAGGTTCTTAATATTTTTCGAATAGTAAGAGCGATAAGGGATCGTGTATACGCCGTCATAAAAATTACAGTCAGAAGGAAGCAGGTTGAAATCCAATAGTCCGTGCGGCGCATGAAGATCCACACACCATCCCCCGTAACAGACTGCATCTTCGAAAATTTTATGCTCCAGAATATCCGTTTCTGACAGCAGATAATCTCCCACCAGACGACGGCTTTCTCTCACACCGGGCAGTGCTCCCACCCATTCCAGCGCATAATTTTCTGCATGGTGTTCGTGGATTCCTTCCTTATTGTTTTTAATATGATCCCAGATACCGTAAGCATAGGCAATGAGGTCATCACGAATCGCCTCATACTCTGTGATAATATCCTCTCCATCGCCACAAAGCTCCAACCACCAGTAACCATAATCCACACAGGCACTGCTGGTCATGGAGGTTCGCTTATACTCCTCCGGGTTGGGCGAATCATCACAATTGATGGTATCTCTCATCTGAACGCAGTGGATACGTTTCGCCAGCTGCTCTTCGGTCAGTTTTTTAGCAAAAGATGGCGGCGTAAATTTCACCGGATGTCCCATATCCTTTGCTTTTAATAAAATGGAATTTCCCATGCGGTAGTTGTTGGGCTGCTGGGGGGCATGCAATTCTCCAAACTCAGATTGTGGTTCGCTTCCCTTTCTGTATTCAGCTCCTGCATAATATCCCAGTGTCCCGTTTCCCGTAGCATCTACGAAAACCGGTGCATATAACTGATAGCGCATCTCCGTGGTTTCCTGTACACAGTAAATGGAAACAATTCTGTCATCCTTCGTTTCACAGTCATACATGACTGTGTTAAAAAAGACTTCCAGATCCTTTTCTTCCTTTGCTTTTTCAAACATCACCATATCCCACACGGAATAGCTGAACTGTTCGTTGTTTTTCTTATTTTCCAACATCAGCTCGTAGAGCAGGCCACCCTCTGCATAATCAGGCTGTTTTAATGACTGGTCCGCACCGGAAATATGGATCCGGATTTCGCTGGATGCATTTCCTCCCAGTACAGGACGTGCCTGAATAAGTGCCGTATGTACGCCCTGTCTTGCTGCGGCGATAGCTGCGCATAAACCTGCCATGCCACCACCTACGACAATCACGTCATAGTGTTTTTTCTCAAATCGAAGATTCATTCGTCATATCCTCCATATATGGTAAAATGATCTTTTCCCTGATATGCCAGGTCATCAAAGTTCTCCATATAATAATCTGGTAAAAATTCATCGTTAAATTGTAAATCATCTGACACGGTATTCATCACATAGATATATACAATTGTGTGTTCTTTTTCGTTCAACAAAGCGTACTCGTAGCAAAAATCATATCCGGCAATAGTGACATATGCAGGATATCCGAAAGATGTCTTATCATACTCCACAGACCTTGTTTCATCAGTGCGGTCTATATAAGTAAGAGAGGAAAGTCTCTCCTGTTCTTTCGCATAAGTGTCCTCATCCAGTCGGTAGGAAAGATAAATCTGACTCATAGGTCTGCCCCATCCGCTTTCATACTGATAGTAATACTCCACTTCCTCTGCTTCTGCCGGAATTTTCTCCGGAAAAATCAGAAATTGTGTATACTTTTCCTGCACGGACCACTTCCGATAGTCTTCTACGTCCTGTGACCTCTCTCTGATATCTCCCTTTGCCAGATTGCTCAGGGCAAGCGCCAGGACAATGAGGAATGCTGAAAACAAGATACTGATGACTGCTACAATATAACCCTTCGTTTTTTGTTTCATTTTTTAACCCTTTACCGCACCTACGGTAAGACCTTTAATAAAGAATTTTTGTCCGCACAGGAACACAATAAATACAGGGACCGTCGCCAGACAGCAGGCTGCCATCATCAGTCCGTACTGTGTTGCCTCCATACTTACGAAGTTATCCAGCACCAACGGCAAGGTATAAAGTGCTGATTTGTTGATAAAGATCAGAGGATCCAGATAACTGTTCCAGGAACTTACAAACTGTGTGGTACATACTGCCGCAATGGTGGGAATTATGATAGGCACCATAATCTGATAGAAAATGCGGAACTCACTGGCACCGTCGATTTTGGCAGCTTCCCGTAACTCCTCAGAAGTTCCTAAGAATGCCTGACGCATCATAAAGGTAGCGCTTACTGCCACAATTTTAGGTAAGATCAGTGCCCAATGCGTATTCACCAGACCGATTGCGGAGAAGATTACAAACCGCGGGATCAGAGTCAGCTGTGAAGGTATCATCATCTGGGACAGATACAGCAAAAACAGTACATTAGAGCCACGGAATTTCAATTTTGCAAAGGCATAGCCGGCCAGACAGCTACTGATCCCCGCTACCAGTGCAGAGATAGCAGCCACCTTAATAGAATTCCAATAACCCTGTAAAAAATGATAATTTGTTTTTCCCGCAAACCCGAGCACCCGTAAATAGTTCTGAGGATACCAATAGGTAGGGAATAATCCAACTCCCTGTTTCATAACATCGGCTTCTTTTTTGAGGGATGCTCCAATCATCCAGATAAACGGAGAAAGCATCAGTAAACAAAGTCCGATGATTAAAATCACCATAAGAAATCGGAAAAATCTTTTTTTCGGAGTATTACTTCCCACAACTTTCGTATTTGCCATTTTTCCGCCTCCTTAATCTTGTTTATTATTATGAACATATTGAATAATGGTGATAATTAGTAAGATCAGGAAAAGGACAACTGCCACTGCAGAACCGTATCCTGTCTTGTGATAGTCAAATGCCAGTTTATAAATGTAATACACCAGCACATAAGTAGAATCCTTCGGACCTCCTCCGGTCATGACATTGATATAACCGAATACCTGGAAACTGCTGATAATACTTGTAATGGTGATAAAAAATGTAGTATTTGCCAAAAGTGGAACCGTCAGTTTCCGGAACTTTTGGAATCCGTTTGCACCGTCCAAAGATGCACATTCGTACAGATCGGAAGGCAATGACTGCATGGCTGCCCCATACAGAAATACGGAATATCCAATCTTTGCCCAGATGACAACCAGCATAATCGCCGGAAGCGCCCAGGTATAGCTTACCAGGAATCTAGGAGGATCACTCCAGCCCAGTGCTCTCATCAGATTTGTAAAAGGTCCATATGTGGAATACATAGTTTTCCAAATGGTAGATGTTGCTACAATATTACAGATATGGGGCATATATAGTGCAATTCGCACCACACCTGCGGTTCTGTCAGCGCAGAAATTATCAATCAGCGCCGCAATGACCAATGCCAGAATAATAGTTAACGGCACTGTGACAATGGTAAAAATAACAGTATTCCAGAGAGATTTCTGAAACCAGCTGTCTTTCCACAGATCTACAAAATTCTGAAGTCCTACAAAATTCCAGTTACCAAGTCCATCTGTATACACCCAGTCTGTCAGCGAAATGTACAGGGAAATCAGCATGGGAATCAGGCTTAAAAGTACCAGGCCCAGGAGACTGGGCAGAAGAAACAGTATTGCCATTCCCTCTTCTTTTCGCTGTCTTTTCTTCTTTCCTGCCCCCGGCGGAAGTTCTCGATTGATTGCTTTTGTTTTCCACATAGCAGATACCTCTTTCTACTTAAAATATTGTTTATACCGATTATCAAAACAGGGATGCCACAGTGTAGTATTACAAGCAGCATCCCTGTAATCATAGCCGGCATACATCCGCTATCGGTTATTCTGCCAGAAGAGTATTTCCTCTATCTGTTGCTTTCTTTAATGCTTCTTCGGCAGTAGGTGTCACACCATACATGAAATCTTCCCACTCCTCATGAAGAATGGTAGCCAGTTCTCCACCCTTGTCGTTTACATAACTCTTCTTGATATAAGAAGAGCGGTCAGTGCTAAACAAATGTTTCAAGGAATCAATATCAACAGAGTCTCCTGCAGACTGCTCAACATAATCCAGAATAGCATCCATATCGGTTCCTAACCACAACGGATAACGGGCTGCTTTAATTAGCGGAGTCATACCTCCCTGAATGTACCAGCGCGCGAACTCACATGCAGCCTCCTTATAAGGGGTACTTGCAGAAATACACATAAAGTCACCGGAGTAGTTTGCCTGGTCCTGTGTATAGAACTCTGCGTAATCTTCACTGGGGACAGGGAAAGGAATTAACGCAGTGGTGAAATCATGAGGATAGGTCTCGGTGTCCATTGCCAGTCTCAGCTGGGAGAAGATACCGAACATAGCACACTTGCCCTCCAGGAAAGTAGACTGTACTGTCAGAGCATCTGCGATATCATCCTCCATGGTCGGTGCATATCCTTCATCACAGACATCTTTGATGAGATTAAATCCTTCTACGTATACCGGATTTTCCCAGTTCAAAGTTTTCATAGTATCATCGGTGAAAGTATCGTTTGTTCCCAGAACAGCGCTGATGTAATCAAGTTGTGCAGCTTTGGTAAAATTAAAGCCCCAACAGATACCGTACACCTTATCCTGCCCTTCACCGTGAGTCAACTTTTTCACAGCATCTCTAAATTCCGCATATGTCCATCCTTCATAGGGGAGCTCAATTCCTGCCTCATCAAACATATCCTTATTAACCATCAGGTATGCATTGTTATCAAATTTAGTAGGAAGTCCCCAGACTTCGCCGTTATCAAACACGTAATTTGCCTTGGTATTTTCACCCAACTCTTTACCGATATCAAATCCGATGGAATCCAGGTAATCACTGTAATCATATAACAATCCGCCATCTGCACGGGTTGCCAATGCGTTTTTACTTCCGTAGCCGATGAATACATCAACGCCGCCATCTTCACCTGCCATCAGATAAGTCTCCAGCTGAAGGTTTCCGTCTGAGTTGTTAACATAACGGTTATATTCCACCTGTACACCCTTATCCGCATATTCCTTATTGAAATTTTCAACAATTTCATCATATCCGTATTCCGGCTGAATACCTCCCCAGAACTGTAAAGTAACTGTCTTGCCATCCTCGGTTCCGTACCACTCTTTTTCTCCGGAAGCTGCTTCCGTAGCTGTAACAGCAGTACTGCTTTCACTCTGCGACTGAGTGGCGTCTGTTGTGTCTGTGCTTGCACCACATCCGGCAAGGGTTCCCATGACCATTGCTGATGTCATCACTAGTGCCATGATTCTCTTCATCTTCATAACTCATCCTCCAATATCAATTTTTCGTTTATCCACATGTGATTACATGTTGAGCTCTTATGTATGTTATTATTATATATTTTTCCCAACTACTTGTCAATACATGTTGTTTATATTGTTCATTTTTTTACATTTGTCATTACATGTTGCAATAATATAGTTATATGGAAAAAAATGAGCAAAAATCAGGTAAAAAAATACCACACCTTTTCAGGCATGGTATTCTTCCTTTCTTTTTGTTCGGTAATTACACGTTGATCTTTAATACGAACTTATTACGTTTCGAGGGATAATAACTGAGCGTGTACTCCATTACATGTTTTCGATCTGCTTCTTGGCACACCGCGCTGATCAGTATCCCCAGGCTTTTTTCTTCTACTCCCAAAATCCTGGCAATTTTCCCCTCTAAGAGAACCGCATCAATATTCTTTTCCAGATGATGGCGTTCCACATGATTCCGTGTCAATGCTCCCGTCAGGGATTCTTCCTCAAAATTGCATTTCAACAGAAATGAAAACTTCTTCGGAAAATAAGAGATATTATACACAATCGGTCCTTCATGAAAGGAATCTTTCACATAACGAAGTCTCACAATCTTGATGACCTCATCCCCACACGGTACCTTCAGTTTGGAAGCCACTTCTTCATCTGCCGCAATCATCCGCTGTTCTAATACTTCCGTCTGCACAGAGATACCCTTTGTTGCCATTTCCTTGCTGAAGCTCTCCAAAAATACCGTGGTATCCTCCACAATCTTTGGTTTCGACACAAATGTACCCTTACCCTTGACCGTCACCAGATATCCCTGATTGGCAAGATAGGCGATTGCTGCCCTCACCGTAGGTCTGCTTACCTGAAACTGCTCACAAAACTCCTTTTCGGATGGAATCAACTGTCCCTTCTTCCATTCTTCCGTCTTGATCTTTTCCATGATAAATTCTGCAATCTTATGATATAATGCCACTTCTCCACCTCCTTACACTGTCAACTTGTTTTAACTTATTAGTATTAGTATACCGACATGTAAAGAAGATGTCAACATATGCCACATGGTGATTTTTACGCAATTTCTTCTGTTTTTTTCGATAAAGTCAGTTGCCTGTCTTTACATTCCAGGATCTCGGTAGAACAATTCTCCAGCGGCAGTTTCCAAAAATCATGAACAGAATATCCCACAATCGGATTCAAAATGGTCCGAATCAATCCACCGTGAGCCACCACCAGAATTGTTTCGTAATGATCCTCCAACGGAAACAGCACTTCTCTCACAAACGCTTCCCCTCTTCGGTACAATTTCTCCAGAGATTCCATATCTCCATCCGGATGATAATTTTCCGGACAGTGAAAATACTGCCATACCGGATTCTTCTCCTGCGTCATTACTTCTTTATACGTTTTTCCTTCCCATTTTCCCAAATAGATTTCTTTCAGACGTTCATCATAGGACAAAGGAACGGAATGATATTTTAACAAAATTTCCGCAGTATGATGGGCGCGGGTCAGAGGAGAACAAACTGCATATTCAAAGGGGACATTTTTCAATATCTCCGCCAGTTTTTCTGCCTGCCGGATGCCCTGCTCATTGATATCCACATCCTGCTGTCCCTGTATTTTCTTCTGATAATTCCAGTCCGTCTGCCCATGTCTTACCAGATAAATTTTCATGAATTCACCTCGAGATTTAGCCCTTCTGCCGAGACTCCTCTGAGCATATTTCTTAGATGTTTATTTTTTCTGTATAGTTCTTCATAAGCTGCCCGATGTATCTCATCCGGCTTATAGACCGTAAAATCATGAATGCCCATATGATCATAAGTTTCCTGAATATTTGTGTAAATTCCGGCTGCCATTGCTGCGAACATTGCCGCTCCTAGCGCCGGGCCTTCTGCTGTCTTCGCCACCAGGACATCCCGACGCAACAGATTGGCATATTCCTGCATCAGAAGAGGATTTTTCTCTGTAATACCACCCGTTGCCAATACTCTTCTGATTTCTACACCCTGTCCGGAGAGACTTTCCAAAATAGTTCCGGTTCCGCAGGCAATCGCCTGTAATAACGCCAGATAGATATCCTGTGTTTTGGTATCCATTTCGAGACCGGACATGCTTCCACGCAGTGTCAGATCACAAGGGGCATTTCTGCTGCCGCTCCACCAGTCAACCGCTATTACTTTATTCTCCCAGGGTTTTTGGATTCGTTCAGCAAGAACCTGATGAGGAGAAATCTTCCGTTCTTCTGCCTCACGGTGTATCTGCCAACCCGCCATATGCTCCACAAACCACCCCAGCATATTGCCGGTACTGCTCTGACCGGTGTCAATGCCACAGCTTCCGGTTACCATCCCATCCTGTGCAACGCCACATACATCCTTTAACTCCTGCAATTTTCGATCCTGCACCGTACACACATTGGATGTTCCTACAATCAATGCAGCATCTCCCGGTTCGAAGGCGCCCATTGTAGCCAGGGAAGTATGCCCATCCAACATACCCGTTGCTACCGGAATCTGCTCCGGCAGTCCCCATCTTTTAGTTAATTCCGATCGAAGCATTCCTGCGCATTCTCCCGGCTTACGAACATCACCTCGGAGAAAATGACAGTATTCTTCATAAAATCCTGCGCGAAGTCCATTCAGAAAAGTTCGCTCGGGAAAGCTTAGATCCTCTGCCCATAAACATTTATAACTCAGAGATCCAATACTTCTTACCAACTGCCCCGTAAGCCGAAAGGTGAGAAATTCACACAAATCCATTGCAAGATCTATTTTGGAATAAATCTCCGGTGCCTCATCCCGCACCTCCAGCAGTTTCGGAAGCATCCATTCACAGGAAATACTTCCTCCGGTTCTCCCTAAAAAAGGTTCCTGCAGATTGCTTGCCAGATTCAGTGCCTCGTCTGCTTTCTCCTGCGCCCGGTGATACTTCCACAGTTTCACTCTGGCATGGGCTGCTTCCGACCATCCATCCAGCTCCGACAGTGCCCGGCCATCCTCTGCCAGCAATACCATTGTCAGAGAAGTGGCATCGATACAGATCCCCGCTACCGTTTTCCGATATTCTTCCGGTATTACGTTACGCAGTAACTCATATAAAGTCATTTCATAATCCGTTGCACAGGGAAGATTTTCCGCACAGTCAATTGCTGGTACCGGTGTACTGTTATAGTGATATTCTTTCCGACAGGAATATATAATTTCGCCGTTCTCTGCATTTACCAGCACTGCCCTGGCAGACTGGGTTCCAAAATCCACGCCAATCACTGTCTTTGAAACTGTTCTCATACATGATCTCCTATTGGGCTTTATTCCTTTGGCATACAGGTACACATGGTTTTTACTTCATGATGTTTGCCGTTATGGATCTCATCAATTACACCCGGAAGTTCATCCAGGGAATATCTTCCCGTAATAAGATCCTTTACCTGGAATTTTCCTTCATCCAGCATTTGTACGGTATACATCCATTCATTCACGGGGAACGGCGCACGACTGGAATTCCATACTCCGTGGATGGCCAGTTCCTTACGCAGCATCTGGCTGTGAATTGCCAGTGGAAGGGTAGCATCTCCGGAGGGATTGCCTAACAGAGAAATGGTTCCTTTTGCTCTGATGCATTCCACACAACTGCTCAATACCACGCCTGCTCCGGTTCCCTCAATGGCTGCATCTGCCAGTTTTCCATGATTTCTGTTGCGAATTTCTTCCGATACATTGGTTGTCCGGGAATTGATGGCATCCAGTCCTTTTTCTATGGCAAATTCTACTTTATCCTGTGCAATATCCACCAATAAAGGTGTCGCTCCAAATAACTTCACCCAGCGGGCAGCCATAATGCCGATTGGTCCTGCTCCAAAGATGACCACATATTGACCTGCCTGTACATCTGCTCTTCGTACTGCATGCTGTGCAACGCAAGCCGGTTCTGTCATAGCCAGTTCTTCCATGGATGCATTCTTTGCTACGATCAGCTGCCATTTGGACGGAAGCAGACAATATTCTGCAAATCCACCGTCTCTTCTGGATCCCAGATAATCATAATGCTCACACATAGCATAGTTTCCCGTCACGCAGGGATCACATTTCCGACAGGGGATCAACGGATAAATTGCAGCTTTGGTTCCAATCAGTGCTTCATTCTCTTTAGATCCCGCTGCGACAACCTCTCCTGCGAACTCATGACCTATGGTCAACGGATAAATTCCGCTGCTGGTACCATGCTCATAGGTTCTCGGATAATCGGAACCGCATACACCGCAGGCGCCCACTTTGATTAAAAGTTCTTCTCCCTTCGGCACAGGTACTTCCATTTCATCGCATCTGAGATCTCCGATGGCATGTAATCTGACAGCTTTCATTTTCTTAATATTTTTTGTCTCACTCATGGTTCTTCTCCTTTTAGCTTTTATAAGTTATGCATCCATGCAATTGCCATTGTTATCCAGCATTCACACTCTCTTTGTATCCGCTCTCCCTGAGGATTATCCGTCAACTCATTTGCCAGAGAAAGTCCATGACATCCCCTTTCAAAAAGATGGAATTCTACCGGTATATGATGTCTGCGAAGCTCTGTGGCAAATAGCAGCGAATTCTCCACCGGCACCACCGTGTCCTCATAGGTATGCCAAATAAAAGCACGTGGGACATATTCATTTACCTGTTTTTCCAAAGATGTCTTTTCCAACATTTCTTCTGTATATTGATCTCTCAACAAATTATTAAAAGAACCACGATGTGCAAATTCACCGGAAGTAATTACCGGATAAGAAAGAATCATTCCGTTGGGTTTTAAAATATCCTTTGATACCTGTAGTTTGTTACTTACAAAATCCTCATGCCAAAATACACCATAACTTGCCGCCAGATGTCCACCCGCAGAGCATCCTTCTACAACAATCTTATCCGGATCTACGTACCATTCCTTCGCATGTTTCCGAACCAGTTCTACACTTTTGGCAAGTTCCAGCAGTGCGGTAGGAAAAGTAGCCGGTTTCACAGAATACCACAAGATAGCTGCATGAAATCCTGCTGCCACAAATTGCAATGCAAGCATTTCTCCCTCCCGTTCCGAAGTAAACCAATAGCCTCCTCCCGGACACAAAATAATCAACGGGCGTGTCTCCGTTTTAATAGAATCAGAATGACTGATTAAGTAAGTATTCAGTCTTGCATATTCCTGTGAATTTTCATTCTTAATATCAAATGTTTCACAAATCATATCTTTATTCCTCCATACTTTTTTTAAATTTTGCTATATTTTCCTCGATAGATCCATTTTTCCCAAAAATACTGGAAGTGCCGCATACAAAAGCTCTTGCACCCGCGTGGTACATTTTAGGTGCATTTTCAAAACTTACATTTCCATCCACTTCTATAAACACTTCTTCGTGTCCGGTTTTATCCAGCAGTTCTCTCAGACGGGTTATTTTCCCCAGCGTCTGCGGAACCAACTTCTGACCGGCGAAACCGGGATTAACCGTCATCAGCAATACGCCGGATACATCATCCAGCACATCCTCCAACATGCAGAGCGGAGTAGCTGGATTCAGCGCAACCATGGGATGTGCCCCATAATCCGCGATCTTTGCCAGTGTTCTCTGCAAATGTCTTGTGCTTTCTGCGTGAACAGACACATATTCACCGGGCTGAATATCAAACCAATCCAGTTTTTCTTCGGGTTTTTCGACCATCATATGAATATCCAGGGGAATATCCGTTACCTCTCTTAAATGTTTGATACTCTCTGTTCCGAGCATCAGATTCGGAACAAATTTTCCATCCATTACATCAGCATGTATCATCGCAATTCCATTTACCTTTAATTGTCGGAAAATATTCTTCGTATCGTGCCATTCCGATATACACATGATAGACGGTGCAATCATTATTTTTTCTTCCATTTTATCCTGCATTTCTCTGTTCCTTTTCCTTTCGTTTTTCAAAATGAACAAATTCGCTCATAAATATGTATTGAATTTTCCGTTGGTATACCATATAGTATTACTAAGATACAGATCCTTTATATAGCTTATTTTCCGAAGTTCTGTATCTTTACTCTTAGTATATCTTTCTCCTCTGTGAATGCAACCGGTGGCGGCCACCTTGCATAACAGAGCATAGTTCATACATATTCAATCATTTTCAATCAGGAGTAAACATATGTTAGAAGTAGAACGTTTTGAAAAAATAATGGAATATTTAAGAGAAAAAAAGACTGCACCGGTAAATGTTCTTGCGAAGCGCCTGTTTGTGAGCGAAGCAACCATGCGCAGAGATCTCTCAGAACTGGAGCGAAAGGGACTTGTAAAACGTCTCCATGGTGGAGCCATTCTTTTGGATGGTGCCAATCAGGAACTGCCCTTATATCTACGAGAGCGTCAGAATACGGATGCCAAAAGAATCATCAGCGAAAAAGCCTCCCACCATATTGTGGAAGGCCAGACAATTTTTCTCGATGCTTCTTCGACTGCACAATATCTGATTAAATATTTTGAAAATTATCAGAATCTGACCATTATTACAAATGGTCTGAAAACAGCCCAGGAATTGAATTCCCTGAGCCATAGAATTTACTGTACGGGAGGACTGCTTCTTCATAATTCCTCGGCGTATGTAGGAGACTTTGCCGCTGATTTTGTGCGGAATTTTAATGCTGATATTATGTTTTTCTCAAGCCGTGGAGTATCGGAAAGCGGTCAGATCACCGATGCATCCCGGGAAGAAACTTACATTCGTCAGGTCATGCTGCAACAAAGCCGCAAACATATTTTTCTATGTGATCATAATAAAATCGGTCAGGTCTATTGCTACAACTTATGTAATGTATCACAGCTGGACGATTATATTACCGACCTGTAACTATCAGAGTTATTCTTTCCAGTGCAGCCGGTGCAGTTCTCCATCCCTCTGCATACTTTCAAACCCCTGCTGTCTCAGTGCCTCGTAGAGCACGATGGCTACAGAGTTGGACAGATTCAGGGAACGGATCTCGGGAAGCATAGGGATACGGATGCAGGTCTCTTCATGCTCTACCAGGATCTCTTCGGGGATTCCGGCGCTTTCCTTGCCGAACATGATGTAATCGTCCGGTCCGAATTTCGCATCGGTGTAGGTCTGGTGCGCTTTTGTGGTTGCCATCCAG
>NZ_QUIU01000005.1:0-8279 GCF_003480225.1 Clostridium sp. AM34-9AC | reverse complement strand
AATTTCGCATCGGTGTAGGTCTGGTGCGCTTTTGTGGTTGCCATCCAGATCTTCGCTCCGGGATGCATTTCCCGGAATTCCTGAAAATTCATATACCTGGTGATATCCAGATGCTGCCAGTAGTCCATACCGGCTCTCTTGATCTCTTTTTCATTTAAACGAAAGCCTAACGGCTCGATCAGATGCAGGCTGGTGCCGGTAGCCACACAGGTTCTTCCGATATTTCCGGTGTTTGCCGGGATCTCCGGCTGGTGTAATATAATATGCATATTTTATCCTCTACAGCATAGTAACTATTCAGCACCACTTACAGCCTATGGTTCCGAATAGTTACTGAAAATGCTTGTAACTATTCAGAACCCCATTCGCAAAACCGCTACTTCGTAGCTTTCCTGAATAACATGCTTGCATGTTATTTGCTCATGGTGGTTACTTCGCCATATAAAACTGCTTATCTGCCTGAATGCAAGCATTCGCAGAACGCAGTTTTGCATGGCTCTGAATAGTTACAAATGCTTTATTTATTATTTTGTTCTGCTCTTAATTTTTCTACAAAATGTCCCAGTCTGCCGATGGCAATCTTCAGCTTCTCCAGGGAGTACGCATAGGAAATTCTAAGATACCCCTCGCCACTGTCACCGAATGCGGTTCCGGGTACAGCAGCTACTTTTTCCTCCTCCAGGAAACGGGTGGCAAATTCTTCACTGGTCATGCCGAATTCCTTGATGCAGGGGAATACATAGAATGCGCCGTAAGGCTCAAAGCATTCCAATCCCATTTCACGAAACGCATTCATCAGAAAGCGTCTTCTCTGATTATAGGCCGTGCGCATTTCCTCGATGTCGGGATCTCCGTTTTTCAGTGCTTCCACTGCCGCATACTGGCTGGTGGTAGGTGCACACATAATGGCAAACTGATGGATCTTGGTCATCTGCTGGATGATAGCAGCCGGTCCGCAGCAATAGCCCAGTCTCCAACCGGTCATGGCATAAGCCTTGGAGAAACCGTTAATGTAAATGGTACGCTCCTTCATGCCGGGCAGGCTGACGATGGACACATGCTTCTCTTTATAAGTAAGCTCAGAATAGATCTCGTCAGACATAACAAAAATGTCATGTTCTTCGATAACTTTCGCAATGGCTTCCAGATCAGACTTCTCCATGATGGCACCGGTAGGGTTGTTCGGGAAAGGAAGGATCAACACTTTTGTCTTGTCCGTGATCGCTGCTTCCAGTTCCTCTGCAGTCAGGCGGAATTCATTCTCCGCCTTCAGATCAATGATCACCGGCGTTGCTCCTGCCAGGACCGCACAGGGCTCATAGGATACATAACTGGGCTGGGGGATCAGCACTTCGTCTCCCGGATTACACATGGCACGCAGTCCGATGTCGATAGCCTCGGAACCACCGACCGTTACCAGCACTTCGTGCTGCCAGTCATAGGTTACACCCTGTTTTCTCTGGATCGTGTTGCAGATCTCCTGACGCAGATCCTTCAGACCCGCATTGGAGGTGTAAAAGGTTCTTCCCTTTTCCAGGGAATAGATGCCCTCATCCCGGATGTGCCAGGGAGTGTCGAAGTCCGGTTCTCCCACACCGAGAGAGATTGCATCCTGCATCTCACTTACAATATCAAAAAATTTGCGGATACCCGATGGTTTGATATCCACTACTTTATCAGCTAATGGATTTCTCATGGGGTGATCATCTCTCTTTCATCTTCTTTTTTTACAGCAAATGCGGTTCCGTGATCCTTGTATTTCTTCAGGATAAAATGCGTTGCTGTACTCAGCACGGAATCCAGTGTGGACAGCTTGTCAGATACAAAATTAGATACCTCCCGCAGGGTCTTACCCTCCAGAATGACCATCAGATCATACGCTCCGGACATCAGATACACACTGCGTACTTCAGGATATTTGTAGATACGCTCTGCAATACTGTCAAAGCCCTGGCCTCTCTGGGGAGTTACACGTACCTCGATCAGAGCGCTTACTTTTTCAATGTCTGTCTTCTCCCAGTTGATCAGGGTATGATAACCGCAGATGATCCCTTCTGCTTCCAGTGCTGCCAGTTCATTTACCACATCGATCTCTTCCACTCCCAGGATCACAGCCAGTTCCTTCAGATCGATCCTGCTGTTCTTCTCTATGATCGCTAATAATTCTTCTCTCATGCCACTATCTCCTTTATAACTTTTATATTGCATTTTCCCTTACATAAGGGATGACTGCAAAATTTTACACATTCTTATAAATCTCATCTCTCTGAGGACGATCCATATAACGGACTTCGTCCTCATTCAGGATCAGTCGTTCATTACTGTCTGTAAATCTTCCTACGATCACTGCCGGAATTCCCTCTGCCACCAGTGCTTCCACCACTGCAGTTCCCTCCGGGCTTGCAATGATCAGGCTTCCGCCGGATCTCAGTTCGTAGGGATTCACATTGCAGTATTCACAGACTTCCACTGTCTCCTGTCTGAGAGGAAGTTTCTTCATATCTATTGTCAGTCCAACACCTGCACCCTCTGCCATCTCCCACAGCGCTGCAAATACACCGCCTTCGGAAATATCATGCATGGTACAACCGCCGGACTTCACGGCGGTAGCGGCCTCCGGCAAAATAGAATAATACCGGTCAAACGCCGCAGCTTCTTCCACCAGATACGCCGGGTATCTCGTCAGGAGTCCTTCCTGGTTCCGGGCCGCCAGATCTGCGGTGCCTTCCAGGCCGATCCACTTGGTAATAATGATCTCCTGACCCGCCAGCTTCTTCCGCACATCCATCTGCACCGCACCGGTCTTGCGGATGCCATATCCGGTCACCGTGGCCAGGGGCTGCCGTACCGCGGAACTTACTCTGGTCTGTCCGCCGATAATCTGTATGTTTAACTCCGCGGCAATACCTTCCGCTTCGGACATCAGTGCTTTCAATTCCGGTTCTTCCACGCTCTCCGGCAGGAAGATCACCAATTCCGCTGCCACGGGCTCTGCACCGGCAGTTGCCAGATTGTTGGCACATTTCTGGAAAAAACGACGCATAGGCATCACGGATGGATCCTCTCTCTCCGCCTCTGCCAGGTCGTTCTCACACTGAAGTTCTACGACACCTTCCTGAACGCAGGTTACCAGCTGCCCCTCCGAAAAAGGCTCAAAAATAGCGCAGTCTGCCCCCAGACCTGCGCTATTTGCTATTTCCGACCTTTTATTCTTCAGTTGTCTGAGAACGGAACGTTTCAAGACGTTCACGGGTACCTTACCGCTGTTCATTGTCTCACCTTTAGTCGTCTACGATTTCTGTCTGCCCAGCAGCCGCTGCTGCTCTTGCATTTAACGCTGCTGCCACATTTTTCACATGGTCAATATTCGCTGTACTGATAGCTGCCATGATCTCTTCATACGCCTGAGGATCCGATGTAGCGGTTCCCACAGTGGCACTGCGGGGCACCATCTTATAAGTACTGCTGTTGACCTGTTCTCTGCTGACCTCTACACCGTTTTCCATCGTGATCTTCCACAGTCTTGCCTTATAGCCGATATGCGCACTCTCTGTTACGATATAACCGATGGGTTGACCGGCATCCGCATAAATCTGATCCGCAGGGGGTGTGATCGTCTCCAGCACTTCACTTTCATAACGTACCGAATGTCCGGCAGCTCTGGTCTCCTTGCCATAGATGTTAAACGTGATCTGCTTGTCATGCGTATAGCCTTCTATGTAGATCGGTGCATCTGTATTATTTACAAACTTAAAATCTTTGCCGGAGCTCTCCGCGATCGCTGCATCTGCGGAAGGATCCACATAGCCTACGATCATGGAATGATTATAACGTTCCGTTACTTCCAGCTCCGCAAGTAATACTGCATTGTACAGGGTAGTGGATACCTGGCAGATACCGCCGCCCAGACTGTCTACCACTTTTCCGCTGACATAAGAACCCGCCATGTAATAGCCGTTCGCCACGGAAAAAGGAGATACCGTCTTATAAGTAGAAAATTCTTCTCCCGGATACAGAGTCGTTCCGTTGATCAGACTGCAGCCGTTCGCCACATTTGCACTTCTGGAGGATCCGGATGTCTTATAAGATGTGGTAAAGCTTCCCAATACATCCGTTACCTGTGCCAGTTCCTCAGCACTTCCCTTCGGCTCATCCACTACGATCTCCAAAGGAATGCTGCAGGCCTCATGATTCCATTCTTCTGTCAGATAGTCATATACCGCATCGATAGATTTCTCCACATCCAACACATATCCGGTCTGACCTTCCACTACGGTAAATTTACCGCCGTCCCGCTTCAGAGAGACGTTGATGGCTTCCTGATCATACTTAGTGCATCTGGTCAGCAGATCGTTGATCGCCTGTAAGTCAAAATCCAGTTCAATGGGATATACGTAATTTTCATGCTGCAGATCCATCAGGATCTTGTAACGCTCAATAACATTTCCATGTGTCCCCAGTTCCAATGCTTCCTGCACCAGCTCAGGATTTTTCCAGGTCACACCCAGATCTCCGGCTGTGGTGGTCACATCGTGATCATTTGCCGCAAGCAGTGTGATCTCCACATCCTTCAGACTTTCGATATGTTCTTCGATAACCGCTGTTGCTTCCTGTGCCGTCATTCCGGATAGTTCCACATCCCCGGCATAAATTCCTGTCTTAATAGTATCATCTGTCTTGGCCTGCGCTGTCATTCCGAACAGCATTGTCAAAGTCAATAACAGAATGCCGTAAAACCCCTTACGATATTTATTCATAATACTCCTCTGCCCTTCCTTCGGGCACATCTACTGTTCCATCCGCAGTTGAATTAGTAGAAAATAGATGTTATAGTAGGTACGATCATAGCAATCACAAGCAGCACGATGATAGCTGCGGAGATTCGCTGTTTTACTTTTTTATTATTCATATTAAACATAGTAAAAACCTCCATAAATGCTTCAAAAATCACTTTTACTCTGAAAGGATATTATATATGAGTTTAAAGTTTTTGGCAAGTTTATTCATATTTATTGTTTTCGTGTATACCATCCTTGTTGTGGCACAGAATACACGTCGTCAGCGAGCCCTTACCGAGAAGAAAGAGCAGGAATTCTGGGACCGGGAAAAAAGGGCCAACTCTGTCCGCAAAAAACCCCTTGATGGTCTGGATTATGTAAAGATTCCTCTGGAAAAACTTCCCATGAATGCTCTGTCGGAGGATGAAAAAGCCCGGGAATATAAGGAGCTTTTGACCTATCTATCCACACAGCCGATCGTAAATCTCACAGGCTTCACCAACACCGACCTCAAGTTGGAATACGGCACTGCGAACATTACACCGCTGTCCCAGTATGATCAGAATTACACCGTACTGGTACGTACTCTGCAGCAATGGGCCGATCTGCTTCTGGAATCCGGTCTGACAGAAGATGCGGAAACGGTTCTCGCGTATGCCGTCTCCATCGGCACCGACGTCAGCCATACTTACTATGCGCTGGCTAAAATCTATGCCAGCCGGGAGGAATATGACAAAATTGCCGATCTGATTCTCCGTGCGGAAGAACTGCGTTCCGCTTTACGTAATTCTATCGTCCGTACTTTGCAAGAATCTTATCCGCAAGCCTGCTCGCCTCACTGCGGGTAAGCTTTTCCACATTGACCTCCAAAGTTATCTTATGCTGCTCTGCCAGACGATATAACCGCTCTTTTTGCGGTTTCGTCGCGGGCGTATCTCTTTTTACCTGAAAATGTAATGGCTGCGGCTCAAACAGATTATTGTTTGCTTTCTTTTCGACGGATTCTGTCGATGCCTGTCCACCGGTTTCCTCCTGATAAAACAATTCTGCCAGCTTTCGGAACAACCGGTCCGTGGCTTTCGCATCCTCCAGAGCCCGGTGTGCATGATGCGGGATCTCATAATACTGACATAGATACCCCAGATTACGATGAGGCAGTTCCGGCAGATATTTCCGGGCGACCTGCAAAGTGTCCACCGCCGATCTCTCAAAAGTAATCTTCCGGTCCACTGCCGCTTTTTTCAAAAAAGAATAATCAAACAAAATGCTGTGTCCCAGCAACGGTAATTCTCCCATAAATTCCAATAATTTTGGAAAAACCTCATCCAGCTGAGGTGCATCCGCAAGGTCTTCGTCCCGGATTCCCGTAAGTTCTGTGATCCGTTCTTCCAATTTCCGCCCCGGATCCACAAACGTAGAAATTTCTTCCACAATCTGTCCCTGCTCCACACGGATTGCACCGATCTCTATGATCCGATCTCTCTTGGGATTCAGGCCCGTGGTCTCCAAATCTATACTGACATAAGTGTCATACATACTATTTTCTTATCCTTCCGCAATACTTCCGATATATTCTGACTGCCTACCTCAATTCTTATGAACCGAGCTTCTCCTGTACTTATAATATCGGATACCCGATCACCTGCACCTTGGCTTCATAATTGAGCGGATTCCTCTCCTGATAATCAAACAACACGTAATGGGGTTCCGGATACCGGAACGGTTCTAAGTGTGTCATTCGGCTTAGCTGTTTCCAGTCATACTGATCATAGGCAGAAAGATAATGTCTCTCCTGCTCTTCCGTCTGGTAAAAACGGCGGATATCCTGTTTTTCCTCTTCCGTGATCTCTGCCGCAAACGCAGGCCTGCTCTTCAGGTTCTCCCGAAGATACATATCATAAGTCAGAAGTTCTCTGTAAATCTCACGGTTGGCCGGATCTTTCATCGCTGCGAACTCCAATAAGATCTGATATCTGTAAGCTCTGGCCGGACTGTTGGTAAAATATCCCTGCTCCTGATAATAATCCGCCAGCGCCTCATACATGGCAAAGGGACCGGAAAATGCTTTTTCCAATACAGGCAGGGTATGAGTAAACTGGCCGCTGTTATAATATAGCTCTACCATCTCTTCGATCCGTTTCAGCCTCCGGATCTCTCCATAGCTGATCCAGTTCGTATACAACACTTCATAGGGCGGCTGTTCCAGATAGCGGATTCCGTACTCCTGTGCATGCTCATGCATATCCGAGCCCTTCAACACCTTCAGGAAGCCTAACTGTAACTGCTCCGGCTGCATTGCATACACCCTGTCAAAGGATCTGCCGAAGCTCTCATAATCTTCAAAAGGAAGACCCGCGATCAGATCCAGATGCTGATGAATATTCTGTCCTCTGTGAATGGCCGCCACAATTTTCTCCAGCTTGTCCACATCCATGACACGGTGAATAGCTCGTATTGTCTCCGGATTCGTAGACTGCACCCCGATCTCCAGCTGTGCCAGTCCCGGACGGAAGCGGTTCAACAATGCGATCTCTTCTTCGCGCAAAATGTCCGCAGAAATCTCGAAATGGAAGTTAGTGACACCATTGTCATGTTCGTAAATATACTGCCAGATCTCCATGGCATGTTTGTGGTCACAGTTAAAGGTACGGTCAATAAACTTCACCTGTTTCACGTTTTGGTCCAGAAAAAACTGAAGTTCTCTCTTTACGACACTTATGTCACGTAGTCTTACCTTCTTATCTATGGAGGATAGACAATAGCTACACCGGTAGGGACATCCTCTGCTGGTCTCATAATAGATGATCCGGTTCGTAAAGGGTTCCATGTTCTCATAGAGGAACGGCAATGTGGTCAGATCTGTCAGGTCTCTGGGTGCCGTATAACCGGAAGCAAGACATAATCCCGTAATCTGTCCGAAACGTTCTACCACAGACTTTCCTGCAACTGTTCCCCTTCGGTCTGCTACCTGCTGTTCTGTGCTGTCGGATTCGGGTTGTTGTTCGGACTGTCCGGCCGTTTCTGCCTCCCGCAGATATTGTTCCAGTACTTCCCGGAACGTGACTTCTCCTTCTCCCACCATGATTCCGGTAACCTGAGGGAACTCTCTTAAAAGCCCCGGACCGTCATAGGTAACCTCCGGTCCTCCCAGCCAGATCTCCGTATCCGGCAGGATCTTCGGCAGTTCCGTCAGAATTTCCCGGATCAGCTTCCAGTTCCAGATATAACAGGAAAATCCTATTACCTTTGGCTGACGCTTCCAGATCCCCTCCAGAATACTTTCCAGAGACTCATTGATGGTGAACTCCGCCAGTTCCACATAGGGCTGTAACTTTTCTCCCGCACCGGCCCGCAGGCTGTATATGGCGGGATTGGAATGTATGAATTTTGCATTAATAGCTGTTAATAAGAATTTCATGGGTTTATTATACTAAGAAAAAAGAATTGTGTCACCACAATTCCTCAGACTGTAGACAAAACGCTTTTGGTCAGCACTCCAGA
>NZ_QUIU01000049.1:0-6442 GCF_003480225.1 Clostridium sp. AM34-9AC | reverse complement strand
AGAAAAGCTCCCTCACAGGAAGGAGCTTTGTCTACAGTCTGCAGCCACCTCATTTAGAGGTGGCTATATTTGTTATAGTAGCTTGATTTTTGTATTCCAGTGTGTTATTATTTTAACGATTAGAGTGACTATTCGGAAGACAATGAAATCAAGCGGGACTGCTTTGTCATGCTTGCATGTAAAAAGTAGTTTTGCTTGATTTTAGGTGACTCGAATAGAGTCACCGCCACACATATGAGCAAAAATAGCTGCGCAGCAGCGAAAGCACGATTTATCGTGCGATTTTGCGAATAATGTGTGGAATGTATTCATACTTGGAGCCCACGAGGGGCGGAAAGGAATGGAAGAAAATGAATTTTGATGACATCGTAGCAAAAGTAAAAGAGTGTGGGAAGAAGACCGTCGCAGTCTCCGTTGCACAGGACAGTGCAGTACTGGAAGCTGTACATGAGGCCAAGAGACTGGGCATTGCAGATGCAATCCTGGTAGGTGATGAGGCAAAGATCCGTGAGATCGCAGCCGGACTGAATATGGACCTTTCCGATTATGAGATCATCAATGAGCCGGATATGATCGAAGCTTCCCTGAAAGCTGTAAAGCTGGCACATGACGGCCGTGCAGATATGTATATGAAGGGCCTGATCGACTCCAAGAACTTCTTAAAGAGCGTACTGAACAAAGAAGTAGGCCTTCGTACCGGTGGAACCCTGTCTCATGTATGTGTATTTGAGATTCCCGGCATTGACAGACTTCTGTTCCTGACTGATGTTGCATTCATGACCTATCCTACACTGGAGGAGAAGGTTCAGATCATCAAGAACACCATTCCGGTATGTAATGCCTGCGGCGTTGCAGAGCCTAAGGTAGCACCTTTAGCAGCAGTTGAGGTTGTAAATCCCAAGATGCCCGTTACCGTAGATGCGGCAGAACTGACTAAGATGTGTGAAGAAGGACAGATCCCCGGCTGTATCGTAGACGGCCCGCTGTCTCTTGACCTGGCGATCGATCCCGAGGCAGCCAAGCATAAGGGAGCTACCGACCGTAAGATCCAGGGTGATGCAGATGTATTGCTGTTCCCGGATATCCATGCCGGCAACCTGGTATACAAAGCAATCGTACATATGGTAAAAGTAAAGAACGGATGCATCCTGACCGGTACCAAGGTACCCGTAGTCCTGACCAGCCGTTCCGATACCTTCGAGACCAAGGTATACTCCCTGGCACTGGCTGCAGTTGTAGCAGAAGAGATGCAAAAGAATCAGAAATAAGCTATGGATATCGTGATCGAAGCCGCTGTGGAAGCTGCGGGAGAACTGCTGTCGGCAGGTATAGATGCTGTAGTGGACAAAGCGGTAAAGCATAAGAGCGAATATAAGAGTGAATATAGGAGGAAACACACAATGGCAATCAAGAGTCTGATCATCAACCCCGGTTCCACCTCAACCAAGATCGGTGTATTTGAGGATGAGAACTTATTATTTGAAGAAACCCTGAGACATTCTACCGAGGAGATCTCCAAATACGATACTATTTTCGAACAGAAGGATTTCCGTAAGAAGATCATTACCGATCTGCTGGCAGAGAAGAACTGCGATCTGAAGAGCTTCAACGTGATCGTAGGACGTGGCGGTCTGTTAAAGCCCATCCCCAGTGGTACCTATGCGGTAACCGATGATCTGCTGGAGGATTTAAAAGTAGGTGTACAGGGTCAGCATGCTTCTAACTTAGGCGGTATTCTGGCAAGAGAGATTGGTGATGAGATTGGCGTTCCCTCTTACATCGTAGACCCCGTTGTAGTAGATGAGCTGATGCCCATCGCAAGATATTCCGGTCTGGAAGAGATCCCCAGAGGAAGTATCTTCCATGCCCTGAACCAGAAGGCAGTTGCCAAGAGATATGCAAAAGAGGCCGGCAAGCCTTATGAGTCCTTACGTCTGGTAGTCGTGCACATGGGCGGCGGTGTATCCGTAGGCGCACATGAGGACGGCAAGGTTGTAGACGTATTCAGTGCATTTGACGGCGATGGTGCATTCTCTCCGGAGCGTGCAGGCGGTGTGCCTTGTGCAGCACTGGTAAAAATGTGCTTCTCCGGAAAATATACCGAGAAGGAGATCAGTGCAAAGCTGATCGGCAAGGGCGGCCTGAATTCTTACCTGGGTACCAACGATATGCGTGAAGTTACCAAGCGTGCCAATGAAGGCGATGCCAAGGCAGCGGAGGTGAAGCAGGCATTCCTGTTACAGGTAGCCAAAGACATCGGTGCTATGGCCTGTGTGCTGAACGGCAAGGTAGACCAGATCGTTATCACCGGAGGCATTGCATATGGTGAGGATGTAGTGGCTAAGCTGAAAGAGAGATGCGGCTGGATCGCTCCTGTGACCGTATATCCCGGTGAGGACGAGCTGTTAGCTCTGGCTCAGGGCGCTCTGCGTGTCATGAACGGCGAAGAACAGGTGAAGCAGTACTAATTTAGAGTAAAAATATAGAACTCCCGGTGGAATGATTCCATCGGGAGTTTTTTACTTTAGGGAATAGACTTTCTGTCAGCATTATGATTTTAACTAAAAATCAGCTTTGACAGAATCCCCAGTACCAGCATGTGTACCGGATAAAAGGCATAGCAGGCAAGCTGGATCTTGCGGTTATGCGCGCCCTGGCGTCCATGGTAGCACCACAGAAGCGGCAGACACAACAGCGCCAGTCCCTGTTCTGAAATCTCGAAGGCATGACCGAAAAGCTGTAATGGAATCTGCATTCCTGCCAACAGCATGACATTGATCCAGTAGAGCCCGGCAAACTGTCCGGCAAGCTGCCACCAATTTTTCCCATGGAAGAGATAGAATACGATAACAGTCAGAACGCCTTCTCCGTAATAGTCGAACATGAGGAGGGTTGCCAGCACGTAGCCCACTGCAGATAGCAGCAGGATCGACGGAATCCACAGCCAGACCGGACATTTTTTCCGTAGGGTATCTATTGCCCAGATACACAGGAAGCCTGTGAGCAGTGTCCAGATCACGTTCTGATGAAACGGGTAGAATAACAGCCCACTGTACATCAGATTGATGGGAAGCTCAGACAGAATGGCCAGAAGAAGCAGGCGCATGCAATATTTTTTCTTATCATGGGTATGGAAGAAGCCTTCCACCAGGAAAAAGGCGAACATGGGAAATGCCAGTCTGCCGATGCCGGTCAGCCACCAGGCATCTCCGGCGAGGGTAGCCCACAGGTGATCACAGAACATGAACGCCATAGCGAGGATATGCAGCGTCAGAGCACTGAGATCCGGTGGGAAAATAGAACAATGGGATCCTTTGTTTTGCAAAATAAAACTCCTTTCAAAATTCCTTACGGAAGGATATAGTTGCATTATATCTTGTTTATGCGCTATAGTAAATATATCTGTGAAAGAGTATATGAAATTCCAATGATGGCTTACCCGGCATTTATATGCCGCAAAGCCTGTCGGGCGAACAGATATTGACAGAAAAACAAAATGCAGCACAGGAGGAATACAATGCGTCGTAACGATCGTGAGATTACAGAATTTTCGGAAATGACAGATGTCATGAAGAGGTGTGATGTGTGCAGACTTGCACTGAATGATGAGGAAGGCTATCCGTATCTTCTGCCGTTGAATTTCGGAATGGAAGAGACGGACGGCAGAGTGACACTCTATTTTCACGGGGCAAAAGAAGGAAAAAAATATGACTTGATCCGTAAGGATGCCAGGGCAAGCTTCGAGATGGATTGCTCCCACAGACTGGTGCTGTCGGAGAAGGAAGACGGCTGTCAGTGCACCATGGAATACGAGAGCGTGATCGGTCAGGGAACTATAGAGATCCTGTCGGATGCGGAAAAACAGAAAGCATTGAATCTTCTGATGAAGCAGTACTATCCTGACAGAACGGAGAATTTCGTATTCCGACCGGAAGTCGTAGCCAGGACGGAGATATTCTGCCTGAAAGTGGAGCATATGACGGGGAAGAAACGTTTCAAAAAGTCGTAGAAGATATCATCTATTGATATCCCCGCGGGATAGGGCAGCAGGAAAATAGAGATAAAATAGAGAGGATGAGGGACAACAATGTATACAGATGGACAGATCTATATGGGCCTGGCAGATGGCCAGCGTGTGAATATGCAGCTGAATATGAGTAACCGCCATGGACTGATCGCGGGAGCCAGCGGCACCGGCAAGACGATTACGATGAAAGCTATGGCAGAATCATTTTCGGACGCGGGAGTTCCGGTTTTTTTGTGTGATGTCAAGGGAGATGTCTCCGGCATTGCCACGGCGGGTGTGGCTTCGGAGTCTATGGACAAGAGAATCGATAAATTCGGTATCCGCGACAGCTTTTCCTATAAGGCTTATCCGGTCTGCTTTTGGGATATCTATCAGGAGGGCGGACATCCTGTGAGAGCCACCATCTCCGATATGGGACCGGAGCTTTTATCTCGTATTCTGGGGCTCACCGCTGCGCAGGAAGGTGTATTGAATATTGTCTTCCGGATTGCGGATGACAAGGGACTTTTATTGATCGACTTAAAGGATCTGCGTATTCTGCTCAATTATGTGGCAGAACACAAGGATGACTATCTGACCACCTACGGAAGTATCTCCAAGCAGTCCGTGGGCGGTATTCTGCGGGCGTTACTGCCTCTGGAGAATCAGGGCGGAGATCTCTTTTTCGGAGAACCGGATCTGGATATTTATGACTGGATGCATACGGATGTGTACGGCAAGGGTATCGTCAACGTGCTGAATTGTGTAAAGCTGGTGCAGAATCCCACACTGTATGCCAGCTTCCTGTTATGGATGATGTCAGAATTATTCCAGAAGCTTCCCGAGGCGGGAGATCTGGAAAAGCCGAAGCTGGTATTTTTCTTCGATGAGGCACACCTGTTGTTTGCTGATGCACCGAAGATACTGGTGCAGAAGATCGAGCAGGTGGTGAAGCTGATCCGCTCCAAGGGTGTGGGCATCTATTTTGTGACCCAGAGTCCCAGTGATATCCCCGATTCCGTACTGGCACAGTTAAGCAACCGGGTACAGCATGCCCTCCGGGCGTATACCCCTGCGGAGCAGAAGGCTGTCCGGGCGGCAGCACAGTCTCTGCGGGCTAATCCGGCGTTTAAGGCAGAGGAAGTCATCATGGAACTGGGCGTAGGTGAGGCACTGACTTCCTTTCTGGATGAGAACGGCGTGCCCGGCATTGCCCAGCGTACCTCCATCATCTGCCCCCAGAGCTTTATGGGACCTGTGGATGAGACGGAGCGCAGGAATCTGATGGCGAGAGACGGCATGGGACGCTACGATGAGGCGGTGGACAATATTTCTGCCTACGAAGTGTTGACAGATACCATGGAGCATGAGGCGAAAGCGGCGCAGCTGGCAGCAGAGCGGGCACAGCTGGAAAAAGATAAGGAAGCGCTGGCAAAGCAGCAGGCAAAACTGCAGGAATCCACCGTAAAGCAGAAGCAGAAGGAATGGGAAGCCGCACAGAAAAAGAAGGAAAAGGCAGCGGAACGCAGACAGGCCCAGATCGAGCGCCAGCTGATTAACACCGGTGCCCAGGTCATCAAGAGAGGAATTTTGAGTACACTGTTTGGAAAGTAATTAGGAATAAAATTCTTTTGATGCTTATTCTGCCATCGTCAGCGGACGGAAAGATTATGCAAAACGATGGAAAGGCTAGAATAACTGGAAGCAGAGAAAGTGTCCGCCAAAGATCAGCCAGAGGACGGACAGAACCGACAGCAGGATACAGACGATGGTCTCCGCCGGCTGCCGGGGGCGTCTGCAAAGTAACGGCGGTAGAGCGATGGCAAGCAGAAGGATCGGAATCCCGTACCGGAAAAGCATAAGCCCGATGGCAAAGGCACCCAAAGCCAGGGTGAAGAGTGCTTCGTCTAAATTTGCTTCATTTTGTATAAATAAGAACGCACCAGTAAAGAAGAGAAACGCAAGAAGGATCACGGAAAAAATACTAAGACAGAGGATGCGAAGCCATTTCGCGGCTCTGTCTTTTTTCTGTTGTCTTACCTCGGTGATGACATCGCTCAGGAGTGTATTGGTGTCAGCAGAGGGCAGGGCAATCCGCTCACCGCGACAAAGCTCTTCAACCGATACCGACAGCGCAGCCGCCAGATCATCCAGCAGAGCAATGTCCGGGTAGGCATTGCCGGTCTCCCAGCGGGAGATTGCCTTGTTCGTAATATGTAACTGTTCGGCCAGCTGTTGCTGCGTCAGTCCCAGAGCCATCCGCTGTTCCTTGATGAAAGTTCCCATTTTGGCCTTATCCATGTGCTTCACCAGCCCCCTTTATAGTTTTAATATTTGATTTCAGTATAGAAGAATCCGGGGGAATTGGCAATCTACCGAAGCGAGAATGCCGGGAAATTAACTAGAAAGTTAGCCTAGCTACGAGCCATGCAAAAA
>NZ_QUIU01000048.1:0-7823 GCF_003480225.1 Clostridium sp. AM34-9AC | reverse complement strand
TCTGGAGTGCTGACCAAAAGCGTTTTGTCTACAGTCTGAGCCAAAGTCCTTTTCATAAAAGGACTTTGGCTACTATCGTCTCGTCAGACAAGAATTCTGCAGTCTTTAACAATACTTAACATATCTTATTCTACAATAATTCCACCCAAAACTGTAATATCCTGTCTCTTCAGTAATGCCAGTTCATTTGCAATCTCATTGTACAAAGTGGATCCTGCCTTTTCTACCAACACCACTCCTGTCATAGTATCGACCTTCTCCATGGACTCTGCATTATAGAGGACATTATCCAAAACCGTAACATTAATGCCTTCCTTCTCCAATGCCGTCTTAAGGTTTTCACATACACTGCCGGCACCGGCCTCCAGATTACATCCCATCAGGCAGATAGTATTCAGCTTATTTTTCACTGCTGCAATCTTCACTGCTGCAAATGCCAGTTCCATAGACTGTTTGGCATCAAATTTCCGCTTACCGTAGTGGCGAAGATCATCTACCCACTTATCCAGAATAAACTTCTTCTTAGAATCCTTTACCACCACACCGATCTGGGGAATATGATATAAACTCTGTAATTCATCGGATACACGAATTTTACTATTGAAAATATATATCAAGAACAGAATTCCCGCATAAACAAATGCAAATAATACTGCCCCCAAAAGGACATACTTCTTGCTTACAGAAGGACTTGCCGATACCGGCTCCTCTGTTGTCGTATCCTTTTGATCCACCTCAGTATCTTTGATTTCTTCCCCGTTCAACAGATCATAATACTTCTGCTGATCTGCAGTAAATCCTGCTTTTGCAGAAGCGATCCCTGATCTGAGATTGCTAACCTGATTGCCATAATCGATCTGCCGGCTCATCACGTCGGTACTTATAATTTTACCGGAAGTCTCTGACAATAATATCAACTCATGACTACCCAATTCCTCTGCAAGATTTTTCTGTTGCTGTTCCAGATAACTGCTAACAGCTGCTGCCAACTGTCCACAAGTCTCCTCATCCTTCTGGATGACCGTTACCTTCAGACTGTCACTTCCAATGCTAATATTCTGTGCACCATTTTTCACGAATATTTCCGAATTTGTACTAACAGAAATCAACTCTGCGGCATATGCAGCGTCAATCCCTGTCTGCTGTTCCACCCAGTCGTATAAGCCTACCCCACCAACTATATTTTTGTAGAGCGTTCCCAGACGTTGTGCCAGGTCCTCATCTTCCGCCTGAATTCTGTATATCAACTCTGTCTGCATAATATTCAGCGGATCCAGCTGCATGTAAACAGATTCCTGAGAATACTTATCCTTATATAAATATTCCCTCTCATCATCCACCGTAATTAAAACCGCAGCCTTTTCGCTGTCACTCAAACTATCCTCTAACTGTGCCAACTGCTCTTCTACTGCCAATTCATCCAGTTCCGGTTCTTCCTCTACTGTCGGTGTACTCTGAATATTCCGATAAGATTTCACATAACTGAATCCTCCCATCAGAACTGCACCTATTATAAGCGCAACCAGCAAGCCTCTCCAGTGAGATAAAATATCGGCTATCATATCCAGTAAATCGATTTCCCGTTCTTCCATGATCTTTTAACCTTTCTTTCGTTTATAATTTTTTATATTTAAGATTATTTTGATTAACGGCATTATTATATCATGGAGCCAGGGTTTCCTCAACCGGATATTATAATTGTGTCTATATCTTCTTTTCTTATTGTACCACTTCTACTTTTTTGACATTTACTACACTATACTCACAGTCTTCCACGCCAATTATCTTTTGTTCATTCCTGTGAATCAAAATTTCATCTCCGTTTATTTCGCTTCTATGTAGTACATAGTGTTCCCGATCACTATAGGTAATCGCATATGTCTCCCCGCTTACCATACGAAATTCTCGCTGATTTCTAGTCTGTTGGCTTCCACTATAGTAAAGCCCCGCCAGTATAAAACTACAGATTACACATCCACACAAAATCACAACCCCCACCTTATCCTCCCAACTTTTAAGCCCTGAATTTTCCTCTTTTTTCTGTAATTTAAAAATAAAGTACATAATCATTTCGAATATATAGAGCATAATGGTCAGCACACACATTTGTGGTATCATCATATCCATATGGGCCATAACACCTATGACCCATGTAAGTGGTAAGTTTGCTATAGACAATAAAAAAAGACTTCTCCAGAAACACTTCCACAGCGTCTTGCTCCACGCAAATATTCTTTTGATTTTAGACTGTTGTTCTTTCTTTATCGCTTCACTATACTTTTTAAAGCCTTCATCCATCATTGCAAATACATAGAATAATAGCAGAAGAAGGCCTGCTAAAAATATTACCTGGAAAAGATTTCCTTCATAATTTATATTCATAACATTAGCATCAATATTTAATTCTTTAAAATATCCCATCCAATATACATAAATCATAAGCCGTATTCCGGCATAAACTACACTTAAAAATGCTGTTGTCATTGCCAACACAACTGTGATGTTTTCTTTAATAATTTTCCATAATTTTTTCATAGAAAGCTTTATTCCTCCATAAATGAAGAATTATGTGTATTTCATAATGTTTACCCTTAAGTTTTATTATACTGTTCTTTTTACTGTTCGTTCTAATAGTATATACTTCGATTTATCAAAATGTTAATAATAACAAAAATGGGGGAAACAGCAAATGAATCAAACATAGAAATCCATAAGACGTCTTTTAAATATACTTGCTAATGTAAACTTCATTTCCTAATAACAAGTAAACAGCTCTGCATTCTTGATATACAATTATTTTGCTATTATATATAAAGCACGACGGAAAGCTTATTCACAAGCCTTCCGTCACTCATTATTATAGGGCTTCTAAATATTTATAGAATTTTCCCCAAACGTTGGGCTTTAATGTTTATGACTTTTGATATTACTCACTAAATTGTTTCAGTATCAAAAATGTCATTTTTCGTACGTAATATCATCAAAAACAATGGGGATTTGTTTTTTTAATTCGTCCAATAAAGCGCAGGCAATTTCTCTCATTTGTGGATGCGCTCTCAGTGTTGTCCTTAACTTAAAGAAATGTCTCCATTCCCTTAAATTCATCGTAACAATAATTTCTGTCTTTAAACTATTAGGCAACAAACTTCGAGCCTCTTGAGGTTTTACTCCTTTTTCTATTAAATAATTGTAAGACTCTTCTATCTTTTGCATAGTTTCTAACCAACATCGATATTCATCACTATCTTCTTCCCAAAAAAATGGTTTAATTAACGTTAATTCCTTACCAAATCTTTCATTTGCATAATTGCAATACCGTGTGCTTTCCTGACTGTAACTTGCAATACGGTGTCTGACTATTTCATGGCTTACCCCTCGATCACATATAATTTTAACCGTTACTTTTTCATGTTCAATGACTGATTCATGGCCACTTTTAATTATATTTTGTATAAATTTTCCAGCAGAATCTTTTGTTATTTTTCCCTCACTTTTATAGCAAACCCTTCCTGCTTTTTCTATCTTTTTTAACAACTCTTCACCATTTATTTCATCTATGATTTCAAATGCTGGTTCAATTATTTTCATACTTTAATTCTCCTATAATGAATATATTTTTCCCAAATTTTGTTTACAGATTAAGCAGTTCTCTTCATCCTTTTCACATATAGGCACATTTAACTTAGCTAATGAGTATCTCCTAATTATTTTATTTGTTTTATTTTCTTGCTCCTGTTTCAACAAGTTAAAATTTGTAAATAATGCTAATACATATATTTTTGAACATGCTTCTAATTTAGTATTTGACTTTAATATTTCAGCCAAATATTCCATTGAAGGCATCATATCACATATAATTAAAACATTTTTATATTCATTATACTCGTTCCATAACGACTTTTCTAAATCGATATGTTCATTATCTTTATGTACAGATGGATAAAAATAATAATCTTTATCATTTTCAATCCAGTAATCTACTAAGCTGCTTCCAATAATGTTCCCTTCCATTCCATACCCAACAACTACCTGCACATCCCCCATTTCTTTCTCAAAAATCTCAATTATACATTCCTTTGCTTTTTCCAAAATATCGATGTTTCCTAAAAAAGATGCTATATTTATCCATCCTAATGTCTTGTTTTTATTTTTCCAGTGAAAATGACCTTCTTTATAATTTCCCTCTTTCTTTAAATATTCAAAAAGGAATTCACTTCTATTGCATAAATATATTTCCTTTTCGGCAGGAAATTTTCCCTGGCCATCAATCTTTTCGTGATCGCTATTTCCTTCTTTTGCTCTAGGCAAATCCTTTGAATCCACCTCTTCAGTCTTCCCTTTCGGAACGATAGATAATTCATTTAAGTATTTCTGGTTATTTCTTTCTTCCCATTCACCTGCGGTATAATTGTAATCATGAATACAAAGCTTCCCTTGTTCACATATAGCCACTGTAAATCTATTATTATAAGACTCTCCATTTACATTTTCCAGAATCTTTCCTATACTTCCTATTTCAATATATCTTAATTCATACTCTTGCTCACCAACCACATCTTTTTTACTTTCCGATGTATGATGATGCCCATATATAAACGTATTTATTCGTTTTAATCCAAGTGCATCTCTAAGTGTATCTACATTTTTTATAGATGCCAGTTCTCTTTCTCTTGTGTCTGTAAAACTGTGATGTGTTACAACAAAAATATTTTTATCGTCCCCCAAGTATTCTTGTATTTCTTTATCCAGCTTAGTCAAATCAACATATCCTACATGATTCAAATGGCTCTCTTTAGCCAACGAATTTATCCCCAGTATTAAAATGTTTTCTTCTTCTATATAGATAGTATCTAAAATAGATCTACTTATGTCAACGTTCTTTTTTTCTTTAAATCTTTCATAAAACTCTAAATAGTTTCCAAGTTTTACCTCATAATACTTTTCCGCTTCTAACTCATCTATATCATTCTTATCGCAATACGATTCCAGTTCGCTTCTATTAATATCATGATTTCCTGGGATAAGTAATACATTATTCTTTGAAATACTAAATTTATCACAAAATCTATTTAATATTTTTTCTAATACTATATATTCCTTTCTCCTTGCACTTTCTGCCAAATCTCCTGAGATAACCAAATACTTCACCTTGGTATCTTGTAATTTTTCAATACCTAACACATAGTTTTCCCACTTCTGATAATATTCATTCTCATCATTTTCTTGGAACTGTGATTTTTCTCTATCTTTAGAATAATGAATATCTGAAATAAACACTATTGCTGCTTTACTCATTTCGTTCCTCCTTCTCTACACACATCACATAAATCCGTTTTTATCGTATAACCTATTTTATTGCACTCATTAGATACCGTATAAAGAGAAATTCTATTAGCTACGTCTCTGTTTTTAATCGTTTTAATATCGACAAGACAAATCTCTCCTAAAATTTTTCCTCCACAATATTCTATTATAGTTCTTGCTCGTCCAACTTCTCCTCCCAAACATATTACATCTGAAACGATAATATAGTTTCTATTATCACGTATACTTTTTTCGAAATGTTTTCGATGAACGCTCTCAATTGGTCCCAAATGATCCAAGTATACCAAATCAATATGAAATAATTCTGCAAGTTGTGTTGCAATATACCCTCCATTTATAGTATGGAAAAAAAAACTAATATTGCTATTATCTAATGGGTTATTTGACATAATCCCCGCATCAATCATACTAAGCGCTAAATAATATATAGCTAATCTCAATAAACGTGATTTTGCTTCAACCATCTTTTTTAAGTTGATATAATGTGACAAATACACTGGAACTGACGTATGCTGATGTTGTGTTTCTGTACATTCATCGGTAGATTCAAGTATCATTTTTTCAAGTCTTTCTTTAAAAACTTTTTCTTTTCTCATTATTAGCTGTGAATATGTATATGTACCCTTAGCATTTCCCATTTTTGCAAATATATTCCCATTATTGTCATTGTTTATTTGCAAAAAATTTTCCATACCTGTTTCTTCATAAATCTCTTTTCTTAAATTCAAGAAATATACCATCTGATTTTTTGAACATATTTTTTTCTTAATCTTACTGACAAATCCCACCAAATTATTTTTTGATATTTCCTCAATACCGGAAAAATCAATACATATATCTTTTTCCTCATAATCATATTCATATATGTTCTCAAATATATTAGCATTTACCTTTTTGCAGTATATTCCCTTGGTCCTTCTCGCATCTAACATTATATCATACTGATAAAATTCACTAGAATATGTATGTAATGCACACTCCGCATGTAGATTTATAAAATATATATCTTCATCTGCAAGTAATGAATATAGCATTATTATCCCTCCTTATTTATAGAAACCTCTACCCTTACTCCTTGAAATCCTATATTAAATATTTTTATAGGAGAATATGTGTCTATGCTATACTGTCGCATCAAGCATTGCACACAGATTGAAATATCCTTTTTCCCATTAATTTGAGTACAATTTTTACATCTATTGCACGAAAAAATAACTTGCGTATTTTCATATTGAATTTTAAATGTCCCATTATTCTTTATTATATCAGTTCTTAAAGACCATAAATCATCTCTCTTACTTTCCATATGTTTTTCAAATGAATAGTTTAACGCACTCATAATTACTAAATAGTTATTGAATTTCTTTTCTACACCTTGAAATTTTTTAACCATTTTTAATTCTCTTTTATTTCTTAAAAAAGATTCTTTAAAACCTATTCCTGAATCTGCTATACTAATCTTAGTTCCATATCTATCTGATGCAACATATGTAAATGAATGCGATTGACTGTACATTATTGCATTAGTTTCAATTTCTACAATAGCATCTATTGTTGCTCCAATGATATTTTCCGGCAATTTATTTGTATCACTTAGAACGTTTTGGTATATTACCTTAGATCTATCTCGCAAACAATCAGAAATAAAATCTCTTTTCTGCATAGGTTCTTTAATTTTTTCTACATCTGCATATATAATATTAGTATAAGAAATCTTATGCAATTTTCTTAGTTCTTTATAATACCATTCATATGAAACATCATCCCACTCAAATATGTCTAATTTTTGAGATATCTCATAAAATTTACTAACCATAAAAAAATTGTGTAATTCAGATCCTCTTGTGTATACAATCTGAATTTTTCTTTTATAAAGACGGCTTAAATAGTCACCAAAGGATAATAATACAGGAATCGCTTCTGGTGTAATATATTTAGTTTTTCGAAAATCTAATATTGGAGCTGTATTTCTTTGTGACATATACATATCATAAAAAGTTTTTGTCACCTTTGTATAAAAAACATATGTTGATATTTTTTCATCAAATACTATTACATTACTAATATTATTTTGCATATCGTTTATATAACTCAATTCGTATGTTTCTCCTTTCTGGCTAACTATTTATTCAACTGATATATTGTAAGTATGTTTTTATAATATCACACATTTCTTTTTAATAGGATTTCGATATTTAGAACTATGTCTTTCGATATATCGAGTTAGTAGACGATTTTTATCTTTTTAAATACATTGGGACTCTTATGCAATCCAAAACATTAACACGAACAATTCAATTTTCTATATATTCATCAGTATTTCTGATCCAGTGCAAGCCTATATCAACCGTGACTATATCAGTATCTCTAAATCTTTGACAAGCCATGCATCACAGTAAATAGTCTAATAAAATGATTTCATCAATCACTTTTATTCTATAGCCCTAAAAATTGAACTTTGTAAACGTCAAATCCTGCGCCTTGGCTAATTAGTCTTT
>NZ_QUIU01000047.1:0-8245 GCF_003480225.1 Clostridium sp. AM34-9AC | reverse complement strand
CTGCTGGTTTCGTCCTTGATCAGAAAATCCAGATCCAGAAATGTACTTCCCTTCTTGTCAGAAACCTCATAAGTAGTATGCTGTCTGCGATAAGTGTCATTGCTGCCAAGTGTACAGGTATCCTCTTGAAGTGTCATATTTTTCTTAAGCTTTCCCTCAAAATATGCCACTGTTTCCTTCCCTGACATGAAAAAAATTGGTTTTTGGCGAAATGCCGCACCATATGTAGAATGATTACTGTTTATTTCCATTTCTTATCCTTCCTCCCGAAAAATATCTTACCTGCATTCTTATGCTTTCCTGTCAAAAGATGAGCCTACTGTATAACAGGATTATCTGGTAAAATAATACTGCTTTTCTCATATGCTGCCGCCGCTAACTGGCTATTTAGATATTCGTTTTGTACAGCTTTTCGTCTTGCCTGTGCTCTTTTTACTGCTTCCTTTTCCTGTTTCTTCAAAATTATAGAAATTGATACTATGCATATGTATCAAAACCTACCTTATTTTTAGTTGTCGCTTCTATAGCAATCATATTTTCTGTTTTTTTATCTTCTTTTTCTTTATCCTCTTTCATTCTCTCCAGCCATTTGTCAATTTCTGAATCCGTACCAGTCTCTCCAAAAATGCCACAGGTTGTCATTTCGGTTCCATTATTCGTAAACTTAAACTCCACTGATATCAGTTTACTACCATGACTTATTGCCGCCTTCTGTGCATTTCGTATAACATCTGGCATAATTGCTAAATTTTCCTCAAGCCATTTCGCAGTTTTTTCATCTCCACATGCCTTTTGCATTACACTTCTGTCAATCAATACAGAAGCATTTTTGCATGGAGTCAAACATTTATACTTGTTAGTCAAATACTTTGAATAGTCTGATACATTTTTAAACTTATTGGCTGAATTCATAGTGTATCCTGCATAATAATTCTTTTCACTATTCTTTGATGGCTTTACATTTTCATTTTTTACATTTCCGTATGTGTATGTATTGGCATACGATGATACTCCATTAATTCCCATACTGCATCTCTCCTTTCTATTTAGCCTTGATTTTTTATTTGCAGGCTATTGGTTTTTGTTCGATACGCTTACTGCCATTGTAAAATTTGCCTCATAAGAAGCTACTGCCTGACTTATTGTGACAGTCTTAGCAGACGAACTACTCTCAGCCACCAATCGAGTTCTGGCATCCTGAGCGGATAACCTTTTATTTTGCGCATATTCTTCATAAGCTGTTCTTTCCGCTTGTTTTTTCTGAATCCGCTTTTTTTCCTGTTGTTTCTTTACCTGATTTTCTATTCTCTTTTTATTTTCTATTCTGCGCTCCCAAAAACTATTTTTTGACTTATCATTAAAAATCTTCCCACCATTCCCATTGTTATAACCAGCACTCCACATCTCAGCATGACATTCTTCTTTTGATGCTCCATAATATATTGTAGAAAACGCTCCTCCGCATATACCGGACCATTTATCTGGTTGTGACCAACCCACTTGCAAATCATTTAATACCCATGCTTCATACTCTGGATCATTCTTCATTGCTTCAAAACCCGCCTCTGAAATTGTAACAGATATTGACTCGCCTGCTCTTGTGGGGTGCATTGGAATTTGAGATATTTTATTGTAAATGTACTGCTTGTATTCCACCATCGTCATATCTTTAGCAGACACAGAACCTATTTTTGAATTGCCCACTATACTTCCACTAGCTTCGCTCTTTTCTCTTACACTATCCGCAAACCTTGTATCTTCCTTCTCCTGATCTTTAGCCGCATTTTTCTGTTGGTACTGATTGTAAGCCCGTGTCATATAGTTCACATTAATTGTATTACTCATAGTAACCTCCTTTGCTTTCTTTATCGGATAAAATAACCTGTTCTCCCAGTCCCATATCATCAAACGACCATATTACGCACACAAAGACCATCTCTTTACAAGATGACCACTGCCTTAAATTCATTTTCATCGCAGGAAAGCACCATATCACCGCCATATTTATCCACAACTGCTTTTACATTTAACAATCCAATACCGTGATGATCCCCTCTTTCAATTATTCAAATATCCCTGATCCAGTTCTTCTTTCGACCAGACTCTTTCATACGTTCCTCCAATTTCGTCAAAAACGTTTTGCCATGTAGAAAATTTATGGATTTCCTCCATGCTATCCTTGTGATTCTGAAGCCATTCATACAGCTTTTCATACATAGAACCAGAAAACCGGACACTCCAATTGTTTTTATAATTTTCATTGTCACTGTATGACATTCCATCAGCTCCTATGGATATAATTCCCTGATCTGTCCGTTTTGCCATTCCTCTAATCTCTAAATCAGCCCAGATAAAACCTTCTTCCCGACTCTCAATTAAATTAGGGTATTTGTCAAAATACATCTCCGCTAATTCTTCATACCTCTTCCGATCCGCTTCATTTTGCAGAAGAACCTTGCCACCTCTGCCTTCTTCACCGTCTTTTACTAAATACTGGATGCCGGTACCTGAATGTGTATTTAATGTAAATCCCTGCAAAGTCTCCACATCCAGCGAATCTTTATCCATTACATTCTGCAATGCATCTTTTAATTCATCATCTAATACCAGGGCATCGTAACTCATCGTTCCATGCTCAGAAATCAAAAACTGCTTTCCTGTTGTTTCATCCTGTCTTATTTTTATATCAGAATAGGAAAATGCCCCCAAACGCTCCCCGTCTTTATTGTATATATCAAAACATTCAGCTTCATTATCGGGTACGATTCTATAATTTTCGGATTCGTACTCTGAATATTCCTGTTTCAAAGTATTTATCGTTTTTCCTGACAGTGCCAGATAAGAATCCATCACTGTACTTTTCTTAGCACGATTGATATCCGCTCTACTGCTAATATCCTCCTTATCCACCGTCTGAGCCAAAGTGTCAGCCCACTTATTCTGGTTCCGATTTGGTTTTAGGTTGTTATAACCTGTTGAATAACGGCTCTCCGCTCCTATACTTCCAATCATTTTTTTAATTCCTCCCGGCATTTTATTCTCTTATTTTAGATGCCAACACGGTATAAAATTCTTTTTCCTGTTGCAGATATGCTGCCCTTTCATCTGTAACGGCTGCCAGCGGATTTTCTATTCTCTCCAATACTTTGTCGATAGCTGCGTTAATATACTGGTTACATCCGTCTGAAATGGATTAAAACCAGTTTCTTCCAATGTTTCCTGCCATGCTGCCTTGACACTCTGCGGCACTGTCTGAAGGTAATAACCACTCATATAAGCAATCTGCTTTTTGGTTTTTTCGTCTGCAAACTGATAGGTTCTGTTATTCGCTTTTTTTGTACTTTTTCCTTTCGATGGAATATAAGACCAGTTTGGTTCTCCATTACTACCAGAAGTAATTAGCTGTTCCCTTCCAACTGTTCCTATATTTGAAAAAGAGATTCCCATTAATCACACTCTAGCTTCAAACATACTTTGGCTAATACCTTTCATCCACATATTCTGTGCTGCTCCATATCCTTTTTCCTGCCCTATATCATACAATCCACTGCTGTCAAAGCCTATTTTTAATACCAAATCATTTTCTTTCTTCCAGCCATTTTTAGCATATTGCAGCCATCTCTTAGAATAAAGTTCATACCCTGCACCATTTTTAGATTTTTCCTTAAACAATGCCAGTAAATCTGTACCATCCTCTGCAATAAAAGTACCATTTTTATATGTCGCATTGCGTGCATCATATCCGGTTGTCTCATACACTTCATGCCATAAAGAATATTGGTTTGCCTTTGTCATATTTGCCTGCGAATTAACAATTTCATTATCTGCATCATGCATACAAATCCACGCATGCGTCCAAATATTTTTTGCATTATCTCCTTCATTCAGCAATTTTTCTATCTGCGATAATGTATCTCTATCTGCATTTCCCGACACTGTTAATTGATATGTATATGGATCAATAGAAAATACCAAATCTGCCTGTTTTGATATTGATATCCCATTCTTTGAAAGTAGATTTGAAATTTGCTGATTTACAACACTTCTGGCATGCTGTTTTTCCCTGTCAGTATTGCGTACATAACCAACACTTCTTGAACCACCTGTATATACATCCTTGTAATTCCTTAATGCATAATCATACCGTGCAAATCCACCCACAGGTTTTCCTCCGGATTGTAACATTCTTTTCTCTGTACGGTAAGCTATGGAACGCTGGTCTTCTGTCATATATGAGCAAAAGTTAGGTGAGGTCACATCACAATATTTTGATTCGATATATGCCATTGGATCAGAATGCGACATATTTTCTTTGTACATTTTATCATAATGCTCCCGCAAAACTTTTTGTACGAAACGATCCTCCTCTGTAAGTCCATCATATTGATATCCTACAGTTGTACCAACGCTGGAAGTATTGGGCAGGTTGTTTAAATCCCTGCCCGCTGGAATGTTGTTATAATAGTCAGAATTATTTACAGTAACCATATTATCCCCCTGCCTTATATAAGTCTTATAATCTGTATCTTTAAATTCCTCCCGGCATTTTATTCTCTTATTTTAGATGCCAGTACGGTATAAAATTCTTTTTCCTGCTGCAGATATGCTGCCCTTTCCTCTGTAACTGCTGCCAACGGATTTTCTATTCTCTCCAATACTTTGTCGATAGCTGCTAAACAACTTTCTTTCGTTTCACCAAAAATATTGTCATCACCACCTGTCAGAAAATCCTGCTCTACAGATAACTGCGTTAATGTACTGGTTACATCCGTCTGAAATGGATTAAAACCAGTTTCTTCCAATGTTTCCTGCCACGCCGCCTTTACACTCTCCGGCACTGTCTGAAGGTAATAATCACTAATATATGCAATCTGCTTTTTGGTCTTTTCATCTGCAAACTGGTAGATTCTGTTATTCGCTTTTAACTGTTCATATGCCGCCTGCGCATCACTGTTCGCTTCTGACTCATACCAACCATCTTTATTTTTGCTATATTTCATACCATTGACCGTAAAATCTTTGGAAGTGTCTACACCCAGATAAGACATAACATCCGTAATTCCCTCTGTATACCGGGCATATTCCTCCTTTGAATGTGCTACAGTAGTCATTGTCCCACCTGCATTTCGCAGCATGGATGCCAATGCATCTGCCATTCTCTGTGCTTTTACATATGATTGTGTATCATACGGATTATCTCCACCAGAAACCTCTACTCCATGCGCCGTAACCGTAAGCACATGACCTCCATTAACACGGATTCTTTGCCCTTCCGCAATATTAACAGAATTATTCTGTCTGCTAAGTGACGAACTCTTCGCCAATTTTATAGGTGTTTTTAACACTTGAACCAAATCTTCTACCGGATTTAGTAAGTGCTGCGACATCGCCTCATTATAGGTTTCCTTATCTTTAATAGCTGTATTTTTGTAATTAGATGTAAGTCCTCTTGTATTAGGATTAATATAACTTGATATTGACTGCATTGTCTCAATCTCCTTCGTTTATTCTAAATTCTCTTTTCCTTCTATGTCCAAATAACTAAGCCTTATTTATACTTACTATTTGCATTTGGCAAATTAAGATATGTATCCATACTTTTCGTCCAAAGCAACGATAAGTCAAACCTTCCCAATTTGTTTAAATCTTCTATGCTTTTTTTGAACATTGCAATAAAATCTCTTCTGTCGTTAAGTCCCATATTACCAGCTTCAAGCGGCAGAGACGTGAAACCTCCCTGCTTTTCCACTTTGTAATGTGCCTCCAATGCACGCATTTCGACTACTGTAGCATTTGATGGATTAACATCATTGATATAAATTCTTTGCTCAAACTCTTTCCCGTTTTCATCCACACCTTTCGCTAACACCACTGGATTTTCATCCGTCGAATCATCCGCATATTTAAGGCAATAAGAAAGACCGGTGCCATTACCTCCTGTCCACAACATATTATCTGTTGTGAATATCTGATATACCTTCGGTGTTTCTGCCGTATAAAATGTCTTTTCCCCAGATGCAGGCGTTTTCATATGATTACCTTTTTGTTGACCGTACAGTGAAGATACGGTATTCATACCAGAACCAATGTTCATATTTCTGTTCCTCCAATCAGCTCAAAATTTTCTCTATATGCCAGTCCAGTTTCTGCCTCAACTTTTTTGGATAAAAGTGTTTTCAACACCTAATCCCATATTAACTTTCCACGGTTCTTCTGTCAGTCGGAACCGCACCTGCTCTCTCCTATGGAGTCCAAGCTTACTTTTTCTACTATATTCAAATAACTAAGCCCTATTTATGCTTACTGCTTGCATTTAGATAAGTATTCATATTTCGCATATAAAACATCTGCAAATCATACCTTCCTAATTTATTCATATCCTGTATAACCTTTTCAAAGCTGGATATAAGGTCGCATCTGTCATTTAATCCCATACACCCGGTTTCTGGTGGCAAAGAACTGAGACTATTTCCCCTATCGACGTTATAGCATGCCTCCAAAGCACTCATTTCAACATAAGAAGCATTTCTCAAATTAATATCATTAATGTTAATCTTTTCTTCAAATTCTTTTCCATTTTCGTCAACGCCTTTGGCTATCACTACAGGATTATCCTCTGTTGACTCTTCTGCGTATTTAATATAAAACGAAAGACCTGTTCCATTTCCACCTGAAAACAACATATCATCCGTCTTTAAATACACCTTCACTGATGTCTGAGAAAATTCCTCATTTCCGACAGCAGATGTTTTGCTATTGTTTTGTCGCTTTCCAAATACTTCCGGTGCACTTTGCACTCCCGAACCAATACGCATTTAATTACCTCCTAGTATAATATTATATATCGATTATTATAAGTTGATATAGTCAGTAAAGTCCTCAATTATCAATTGTACTTTTTATTATGTTTTCATTAAAAGTATTGGCAATATTTTCATAAGCAGCTATGGCAACCGCCCTATCTACTTCCGATAATACATTAACAGCCGATATATTATCATCAAAAGCCGCATCTTTTTTACTCTTTTGCATATTAATCTCTTCTATCTGTCTGCGCTTTTCTGCCGCCTCCTCACTGCGCTCTAAATATTGTCTACGCCGTTTAGCCTTCTCTTCATCTTCAGCTTTCATTTGCGCCTCTATCTTTGCTTTTTTTTCTGGTGAAACATCTCCACAAACATAATAGTGTGCAGTTCCATCCGGGTGAATAACCATACCATAAGATTGAATCTCAAACCCCCCGACTGCCATCTGCGCCTTCACAGTTGACTGCGAAGCAAAAAAATCCTGTATCATCTTTTCGTAATAAGCTGCTTTTTTGGGATCATTTGCCATTGTTTCCAAAACATTGGGTGCAATCACAATATTATTCATCCCATATGTCCCCGTCCCCAATGAATCCATACTCTTTTGATCACTTCCAACATTTTGGATCATTATATTCCCATATTTAGCCTTTAAATATTCAGTGTAGGTATCTACTTTTGAAACACTATTTTCATTTGGCTTCTGTACTTTCTCTGTATTAGCACCCTCTTTAGCAGATAAAATCTTATTGAAATCTAAATGATTGGCTTGCCCTGTCGTCTTATTCTGTTGATACCTATAATTCTGATTATAAGCATTAACTGAATTTTCAACGCCTAATCCCATATTAACTCCTTTCCACGGTTCTTCTGTCAGTCAGAACCGTACCTGCTCTCTCCATCCAAAGCCCAAGCAGTAACCTTTAATTGATTTATTGGAGTAAGATAACCCTTTTGGAGTTATCTTACTCCTTTTGTTTTGCCATTACGATAATCACAACCGCAACACTCCACAAAATATTTCATTATTCTGACCTAGTTTCCCCTTTTCTTCGGTCTTTTCGGCTGGTGATAAATCGCTGAACACTCTGCCGTCCTGCCAAGAACTGTTTTTTCCACTTCATTCCGGGCAATTCTCTCCACTACTTTCAATACCTTGATTGTAATCTTTTCTGCTTTATTCATCTTACCTTTACCTCCTCTGATGTTGTATCATAATACTTTTCTGAAACTGTACTCATACATATCCGAATACATGTTATCATGCGGTTGGGGCGTCAGCCTTCTATCCAATGCCGCCATATCCACCGTAAAACCACTGTCTGCCACAGAGAAAGCGCCATTGCTGAATTGAAACTCCGAAGTAAAATCGGGAATCCCCAGATCACCGCTTGTCCTGTTATGTCCTATAATATTTATCAATGCATCCTTTATCCGCT
>NZ_QUIU01000046.1:9291-10691 GCF_003480225.1 Clostridium sp. AM34-9AC | reverse complement strand
ACCCTGCCAAGGGCTACGGGGATATTTCGCTAAATTTCAATATCCAAAAATTGTTTTTTGATTACTTTGGTGTAAATGACATAATAATGACGTATTCCATACAAATAATTTTTGAAATCAAGATATTTTGTATAAAAATAGCCTGATTTGCTCATTTTACGAAAACAGTTACTTCCAAAGCATCCAAATCCCTTGTTTTTGTATTTTTTTTGCAAAAAATAACTCCCTTTTTACAAAAGTATGTCTGATGCATACTAACTCATAATTATACGAAACACCACACTTTTATTCATTTCCGGCTAATGGGTATTCATTTTTACTCTAAGTTATCATGCAATTTATTAGAATGGAATTTTTGAAAGAGCCAGCACCTTGAATGGGCTGACTCTTTCAATGTCACTTGTAATTGACAAACTGGAATTTTCAAATTAGTCTTTGCAAATAACCTTTGAATCTTCACCATCAATTACAATTCCCTGACGGTTGTTAATTGGGCATAGATTCAAATCCGAAAACTCAGTCATTATTTTCTCGGTAACTTTCTTAAATGGTGCTGTAAGATAATGCGGAAGAACATAGAAATCAATCAAATCAATCCCTGCATCATCTTCTTGTGAGTAGTCCTCCGGCTTTTCATCCATTTGCTCGATATATTGGATGCTTGGAGCGCATATAATTGCGCCTGCCGACTCGCCGATCATCAATTTTCCATTTGCCAATTCCTTTTTCAGCAGTCCATCAGTTCCCGTTTTACGGAGCTGGTCCATAAGAAAGAAAGAATTTCCGCCGGTAAAATATATCACATCTGCTTCTTCAAAAACAGACTGTATCGTTGAATAAGCCTCCGTTGAAATATCAATTTCAGTTACGATCGCTCCCAACTTTTTGAATAATTTTCGAGCCGAGCCGACATAACCGGTGTAGCCTTCACGCAGTGAAGCTGTTGGAATAAATGCGACTTTCTTATTTTCAATTTCTTCCTTTATCAGACTTCCTACACTTGAAAAGTGCGAACATAAAAATAATTTCATCAATATTCTCCTTTATAAATTTCGATTTGTATAACAGTAGTCTAACACACGTTGTTTAAAAATACTACAGCCAAGCCAATGTCTGTAATTTGCCCTAAAATTTCATTTTATGGAATTTGGACTACTTGATTTTCTAATTGCATACGCAATTCGTGAAATGTATAATTATACTGTTGATACATCAGACACACAAATGTAAATAGGGACAAAAATAACAATTTTAATACAAAAACAAACAGTTTGCCTCTATTTCATCAAAGCCAATCAAACCAAATTTATCCTAAATTTACTAAAACATGCGAAAGAGCTGGGAAACGTAAAATTTCCGGATAAAGTCTATATAATGGTGTAAATTACAAATCTATATAA
>NZ_QUIU01000046.1:7902-9281 GCF_003480225.1 Clostridium sp. AM34-9AC | reverse complement strand
AGATAAAGTCTATATAATGGTGTAAATTACAAATCTATATAAAAAGAGCCAAGTGCTCATCTTTCAGTTATAATTAAGTTACCACACAAAACATAATTGAAAGGACGAAACCCATGGCTCAATTACATTTTACATTAGATAGTGATTTTTTTGTAGGACTTTTTTCAGAAACTAAGGATGAAGCATTTGGCAAACTTATGGAAGCTTTACTTAATCAGGTTCTTCAAGCTGAATCTACCGAACAACTTGGTGCTAATAACTATGAACGTTCGCAGGAACGTTCTGATTACAGAAACGGAACCCGGACAAGGTCATTAACCACTCGCATCGGAAAGATTGAATTACAAGTTCCTAGACATCGTAATGTCCCATTTAAGACTTCCTTATTCGAGAATTACCAGCGTAATGAGCAAGCTTTAATTACAACCATGATGGAAATGGTAGTGCAGGGTATATCAACCAGAAATGTCAAAAAAGTAACTGAAGAACTCTGTGGAGAGTCTTTCTCTAAATCTACTGTTTCTGAAATTTGTAAGGAACTTGATGTTCCAATTAAACATTTTAAAGAACGTTTACTGCCGGAACATTATCCATTTATTATTGTCGATGCGATATATTTAAAAGTTCGCGAAGATCATCGTGTCAAGTCCAAAGCATTGTTTGTCGCTATTGGGATAAACAATACAGGTCACAAGGAAGTACTCGGTTTTGAAGTATACGATTCTGAGAAAGTAAACACCTGGAAGGACTTCTTTGAAAGTCTTAAAAGTCGTGGCTTACGTGGCGTGGATATTGTGATATCAGATGCACACGCAGGGCTTGTTGAAGCAATAAAGGAATGCTTCTCTGGTTCTTCATGGCAGCGTTGTCAGGCTCATTTTACTAGAAATATCATAGATAAGTGTCCCAAAAAATATAGCACTGGTTTAGCTTCTGAATTGCGAGATATGTTCAATGCAACTACTATTGAAGAAGCCCGTCGACTAAAAGAATCAATATACGATGAATATCAGGACGTTGCAAATGAAGCAATGGTTGTCCTTGATGAAGGGTTTGAAGATAGCATTACAATCATGGCATTACCTTCAAAATATCGTATTGCATTAAGAACCAGCAACATAATAGAGCGTGAAAACAGAGAGATCAGAAGACGAGAAAAGGTCATTCAGATTTTCCCTAATACGGAATCTATTATTCGACTGATTGGTGCAGTTCTTCAGGATGATCATAATGATTGGAGTGTCGGTCACAGAATTTTTGATATGAAAGAGTACTATGACAAACTAAGCTCCATTCAATCAAATCTCCTGAAGATAAAGGCAGCATAGACGGACTAACATAGCTGGAAGATGAATGTACACACAAATTTGGACTTGACT
>NZ_QUIU01000046.1:4286-7892 GCF_003480225.1 Clostridium sp. AM34-9AC | reverse complement strand
ACATAGCTGGAAGATGAATGTACACACAAATTTGGACTTGACTAATTTCCGTCTTAGAAACACATTATTTTTTACTAAAATTGTATAAAATGATCTGTTACGTAAAAAGTTGCTTTCTGAGAAGCTTGCTTTTTACTATTTTGACTATATTGAGGCTTTTTTCAAAAATCAGTAGTCCCAATACGGGCTGTTTAGATTCGTTACATCCGCAACGAGCCACGCTATTCATAAGATTGTCAGCAAAGAACGCTGCCAATCTTATTTCATATCGCGGCGTTCGCCGCATCTCGGCATAAGTAAAGACAGCGAATTGTGCGCAAGCGCCCATCGCTGTCTTCACTATGCCTATGCGTGGCTATGCTTTCGTAACTTTCCATTTATCATACTCTTTCTTATCACTTCACAAACTCATAAGAATAATAAGGTACGATCAACGTCTGTCCGGCGCGGATGCTGTCCTCTTCCGCCAGATGGTTGATGCTCTGAACCTCATCTATATATTCCTTCTTATCCTTATACTCTTCATAATCAATATAATCCTCGGACAGATCCCATAAGGTCTCTCCGTAAGCTAGCGTCACCTGAGTATAGTATTTGAACTTTACCTGTTCTTCCCCGGAGCTTGCCAGAGAACGGATTCCCTGATAGGATACCGCACAGAAAATAATCACACAGACCGTAGCAATCATGGTAAGGATCCTGCGCTGCATCTGCATCCTCCTTCTTAACTGTCTCTTATATAATCTTAACTCTCTGTCCGTCATATGGTATACACTCTTCTGTACTCTCATAACACACCTCACATAAGAAAATCTGTTCGGGAACATTTGTTCTTTCTGCTTGTATTATATCGAACATGCATTCTTCTGTCAAGTTAAAAATCGAACATATTTTTGGAATATATGTTTGCTTTTTTGCTATGCTATAATCCCATCTTTGACACTTAAAGAAAAGTATAGTGGCAGAATCCATTGATTTTACTTGGATTCTGCCACTTTTGATGTCTTAGAGTATGTTGTATGGAGACATCACTTTAAAATGAACCTAGATTATTCACGGCTGATCCGTGAATAATCTAGGTTCATTTTTTAATATGGTAACGATAATTAAGAGTTATCAGGTAAAAGAGGAGACGTTAACGCCTTTTCTCTTCTTTAAGCCTCGCATCTTCATCTGATCATTTCCCGGAAAATTTCCCTCCAAACCTCCGTGCAGAAAGTCTGCATTCCTAGCAATAGCTGACTGCCACGCATCCACAAAATATATTCCATTTCTTCTTTTTACAATATCTGTACGCAGTCCATCCAGATTGCTGACCGCTACCTCCGTCTCCGGACTTTCCAGAGTAAACGCAAATTCCGTAAAATTTTTCTTATACTGCTCTCCGGCAACTTTACAGGCCACCACCCAGCACCAGTTTGCTCTGTTCTGAATATACTTCATTGATTTTTCCCCATCGAAACAACCCGACTATAAGCCCCGCTCATTTTTTATTGCTCTGTATATCTCCGTTTCCTTCTCCCACGCAGTCCTATCCTGCTCTACGCCGTCCTTTAAATAAAGATCTTCCACCCCAATCTCTCCATCCTCGTCACTGTCGTAGCATTGATAAGTAGGTCCTTCCACCATTGTTCCATCTTTTTCAAATCTTGTAAAATAGTAAGTCTCATTATATGGTGCCCATCCCTTCCTATAATACAGAATGCCGGACATCGCTTCTACCGGCTCATCGTAAGTAGCAGTACCCTCATATAGAATCGTCAGTTTCCCCTTTTTTTCTTTTAAAATATAATAAAAGCCATTCCGGATATGCAGCTCCTTCACTCCATCTCCGTCAATATCAGATAAAAAAGTTTCAACATCACTTACATCTTCCCCGAACAAGTCTTCCAGAAAATAAGTTTTTCCATTCTCTTTCATAGCAGGCACTTCCCCATCTAAAAAACGTTGGTACTCTTCCTCTGTGATTTTCTCTGCCACTTTTCTATCTGCAAGAAACACTGCCACTATACCGCCCACGATAAGGAGCATTGCCATGCAGTTTTTTTTAGCTCTCATCCCCATCATATACAATCATCTCCTTTATTTTATCGTTTGCCCTCTCTCTCAGATTACCATTCTCCTAATGTTTCCTACCTCGTCATATCCAGGCTTTTTATCGTCACCAGATTTTCCCCATCCCCATTGTTATAGCTCCATACAACCATATAATCTCCATACCATTCAAAATGAACATCCTTATGTTCTCCATCTTCCTCATACCAGAGCATGCTTTCTTGACCCAAATCATACATTTCCCTCTGCTCTCCAGTTTTCAACACGTTTTTGTATACAATATGATCTTTCAGCAGATAAACATTTCCCTCCCGGTATCCGACGATTCTTGTCCTATTATTTTGCGTATCGTATAGCATACGGCTCGTGTCCGTCTCAAGATCGATTTCGACCAGCAGTTCTCTCTCTAAATGCTTCTGTGACATCTCAAGCACCTTCGTCCTTCCTATCTCAACTGACAGATAAAGCTTCTCCCCTTCCTTCACAATGCGCTTTGGGAGAAAATTTACCTCCCTAATTCCAAGTTTAAACCATAATATGTTACCAAAATACTCTGGACAAATATCATGCCATTCGTCTTCGCCCGCTCTCCTATATTGAAAATAGTCATCCCGAAACTCAATACTCTCTCCATCTTTATAATACCAGTGTTTATCTACACGCACATCAATCGACAAAACATTACTTATGGCAACGCTATGATCATCCTGATCTGTCACCGCTATAATATCTCCATCATACGAATAGATGTTCCAGCCATGATAACCAGCAATATCCAATTCGTATCTTCCTGAATCTCCATCGTTTTCTGCCAACTGTTCTGCCAGATTGATCCTCTCCCCAAAATCCCCTTCCACCGGCATCAACCACACCTTGTCTTTCCCAAACGCAAGGAATAAATAATTTTCATGAATGTTCAGTCTCGCATCACTCGACATATCCCCCAAAAACTCACACTCATTCGTCGCCTTATTACATCGCCACAACTTATAGCTGCTGTCCATCCCCCCGTTTTTCTGCTCTGTTGTGAAAAATATATAGGTATCCCCCACCGTCCAGCTGCTTGGCATTTCACCATTCCCGTACTTTGTAAACATCTGATCTGTCACAGAGTAAACCCACAAATAACCACAGGAGGAAAACTGCTTACTGCCCGATGCATTATCGTTTAGTTTAATCGTATAGGTATACTCATCTTCTTTTTCTTTTCTGCCACAAGCTATCAGCCCGCCCAGAACACACAGTAACAGTATAATAGCCAGAGTTCTCTTTTTTCCCATACTCACCGCTTCTCCGCCTTTCCATTAATACCTATTACACTAATCGGCTTTGCATCTCCACCTGAAACAGATGTAATAACTTCCCATAAGCTATCACATTCCTCACTTGCTATATAAGAGCTTTTCGTTTCATCTAGTTTATATCCGTTATGATAAACATACCCATCTTCATCTGATCATTTCCCTGAAAATTTCCCTCCAAACCTCCGTGCATAAAGTCTGCATTCCTGGCAATAGCTGACTGCCACGCATCCACAAAATATATTCCATT
>NZ_QUIU01000046.1:0-4093 GCF_003480225.1 Clostridium sp. AM34-9AC | reverse complement strand
TCCGTAAAATTTTTCTTATACTGCTCTCCGGCAACTTTACAGGCAGCCACCCAGCACCAGTTTGTTCTGTTCTGAATATACTTCATTGATTTTTCTCCATCGAAACAACCCGACTATAAGCCCCGATTTCTCCATCCTCGTCACTGTCGTAGCATTATAAGTAGGTCATTCCACCATTGTTTCATCTTTTTCAAATCTTGTAAAATAGTAAACCTCATTATATGGTGCCCTCCCTGTAATACAAGATGCCAGACACCGATTCTACCGGCTCATCATAAGCAGCCTTACCCTCCACCTTTTTATCGATTCCAGTCAGACATTGTTCCTGGAAAATCCCATATACCTATCTTCTCTCCAATGAGTAGAATGCGTTCTCCATCAGCAGCAGTACCTGTCCATCCGCAGATACGATCACTGTCGCTGGATTGTATCTGTCGCTTTCTCCGTCTTTAAATCTGGCAAACAATTTTATATAGACAACTGGGTATTCCACAAAAAAACTTTCCGACAGTGTCGTTGTATCACTGTAAATGGGATACTCGTCATTTATTCTTTCTGTGCTTAAAATGATAGAAAACGGGCTTTCATAGCCATTGACACGGATTGTGTATCCATCTTCATATTCTTCCACCGGTTGTACTTCAACGCTGATATCCGGTACAGGACTCTCCTCTGCTGCTCGAACCGCCTCGTGATATTCCCCGAAAAACGTTTCCCGTGCTTCCTCGTCTGCATAAGTATCTGGCTCAAACTTGCGCAGATTATACGGGAGAGCATAGCCCATATATGTATCCGTCGTCCATGTTCCTTTTAGCGGAGCTATCATAGCATCTGTCTCTTCCAAACTCCACCGGTTGTTAATTCTTTCCGTATCCCTCAGCCTGTCTCTGCTAACCGAAATTTCTTTTCCATCCAAAACCCGGAATGTGATATTCTTATTTTCGGAGACGTCTTTACGCTCTTCCTCTGTACTTGAAATTTCTATCTCACTTTCATACTCGTTATGCCATATTCCTTGACTTTCTTGTCCTTCGGCAGAACATGCGCTAGTCTGGATAGTGAACAATATGATGATGCTGATAAAAATAAATTTTTTTCTCCCCATGACGGCTCTCCTTCCATAATCTAAAATCCATTCTGATAGATGGTATATTCTTCTTCCCTTCTTTCACTCAATCCTAGATTTCGTTCTACATATGCTTTTGCTTCTTGTGCATTATCTTGATAACGATACGTATATGCATATCTATAATCGAAATTTTCTAACAAACTCCACACCTTTTCATCATCTCTTTCTGCCATTGCATCTATCACCTCTTGTGTAAGTTTGTTTGAATTTCTGTTATAAAATAAATCCATTACTGCATCATATGCATTCTGATCAAGCACCTGATTCGTGTCATCCAGATAAGAATTTATCTGATTCTTTGACTGTTCCAAAACAATTCTGAGTAACCTCTCCCCTTCTTCTTCGCTCACTGTACCATCTGAATTATAATTTATTTTTACCTCTGGATACTGTTGCATATCAAATCCATATGCAATCTTAGAATGCTCTTTTACATCACCGTTAAATCTGCTTCTAAAATGCCAGTAGCCTCTCTGCAATTTTTAGGAAGTTCTCCTTTCTTAGAAACATTTCCATTTAATTCCTCTGGCATAGCCCAATCATAATTATTCGCCTTTGAATGCTTACTAACTTTTCTTCCCGTTTCTTCTACGGTAGGTTTAGTATATAAATAAAGCCAATCGTCTACTATAATATATTCATTATCACTATCTTTTTCCGGTATCCCTATTACTGTTATTTTTCCTTCATATATGCACGTCAAAAAGGCTCCTGAACGTAATGCTTCTACAAATTCTTCCCCTTCTGATATAAGTAAATCCCCTGTATCCTGTTTCCAATTTCCACATAAAACAGGTATACATTTATACCTTACCTTTCCATGCTCATCTGGCTCACCCTCTTCACTTGGATGAGGAAGTTTCTCACTATATATATTACCGCATTTACAAGTACCAAATAAATAGATATTCTTATTGACTTCACAATCACTGCATGTCATAAGCGGTTTTTCGTTCGTAGCAAGTATTCCATGATCTTCATAAGCATCCAATTGAACCATTTCCGTTAGAACAGCATATAGTTGCTTCTCTTGTAACATATTCCTCTTCTTTTACACTACCTACTCTATTTAACTCTTCGTAAAAAGCATAATGCATCGCCATCATCTCACATGCGGTATCTTCATATTTTTTCTTGAAAAATCCCTTGAAAAACTTTTGAATCCAATTTCCCTCCAATTCAAAAGTAAAATCTCCTGCTATAATGGCATCTCCATTTTTCTGTACCTTTTCTTCCGGCATAAGACTTTCTCCCTATATAAAAATTCCGTTATATTTCTTCCGTATTTTCAATCACAATTGCGAACTTGTTTCGCAATTACCTATAAATAGTTTCCACTATTTAACTGCTTTTTTATACTCTTCATTATACAACCACTCACACTCTATATCACTCCATTCCCGTTCCCGAAACACTTCGCCCGTCTCCCTGTTAACAGCATAACTTGTAAGATACTGATAATGAGTAAAAACAGGTTCATAACCATGAGTATAATAGTCTGTATAATCTGCAAAAATATAATATTCCTGATCTTCCGTCATACCTCTACATGAAAAATTTCTTACACAAGGAAACTCCTGATCTTCTGGAAATTGATATACATATACCGACTGTTCCTGTTTATATGTTCTTACAACTATTGAATCATAATCCCCCTCATCCGAATACATATAATAAAAAAGAGCTCTTGCAGCTTGTTCCTCCAGCATCTTTCCATCTGAAACATCCTCATTAAAATATAACTGATTAACCGCCTTTTCATATGCTTCACTATAAAGCAATTTATAACCTGCATCAGTCTCTATCCATTGAGACTCCCGAAGAACTTCGCCTGTCTTCCTATTAACTGCGTAATCCGTGTGATATTCATCATAGAAGCCCTGCGAAAGGGCATCTGTTACATAACGTGTATCGTGTGCAAAGACATAATATTGCCCATCTTCTGTCCTATCTTTGCTCTGTAACATTTCATACTGCAAGTCACTTTTTTCCTGCGTTTGGTATAAATATACCATTTCTCCCTGCTGCATAGTAGAAATAACCTTTGCGTCATAATCATAGTCACAATCTGAATATATGTAATCAAAAACAGCCTTTGCCGCTTCTTCCTCTGTCATTTCACATATGTTGCTGCTGTCCTGTTCGTTTGTATAATTTGTTTTGTTTTCTCTTACTCTGTTTTCCTCTGTTTCAATCTTTTTCATTTTGGTTTCTGCCGCCTGTTTATAATTTAAGACACCAACCAGCAGAATTATAACTACTATTCCTATCGTCCCCATATTCACAATCTTTCTTTTCACAATAACCTACATTCCTCTCTCATATACAATAATATCTATCACAACATAATCAGACATATTCTCTCATTTGTACCCACAATACATTTGCCATCCAAATTCGGCATCTTAAATTCCATGATATCACAATATCCATCCATTCTCTCTGGCATAAAATCCGGTTTTAAATCCTTGTCCTGCGTTTGGTATTGCCATTTTAATAAACCTAGATTATTCACGGCTCAGCCGTGAAAGTGGCTGAAAGCCACATAGTTACTGTATTTTCGCTGAATATTGCTTTTCATCTATCAGGTGAATGAAAAAAGAGCATCCATTTGTGGTAAAATTAAGGTGTTCAAAGTCTTAACAATCCCAAACAAAGGAGCCCTTTATGAGTATTGTAAACACCTTAGCCTTAGAAAGCAATAGACAGATTAAAATAAATTTTGATGGGGGAGATCTCTCATCCGATGCAGGCTTGCTTCTTATCAAAGAATTCATAAGCAAACTTGATATTGATACGCTTTTAGAAAAAGCGTTTAAAACCAATGATCCTGCATTCAAGTCTGTACTTGAAAAAGATGCGCTTGCATCACAGCCTACGGTATCAAGATTCTTTAATCGTATGGATAAAGACACTTTAAACCAGTTCCTTGCGATTGCCAGAGTACTTCGGAGGAAAATTTAC
>NZ_QUIU01000045.1:10950-11300 GCF_003480225.1 Clostridium sp. AM34-9AC | reverse complement strand
GAAGTGTCCAGCGTTCACAGCGGAAGCAAATTGGTATATCATCTCGGGGATGCTGTGGGAATTGTGAATCCGGGAGTTCACATCGGAATGTTTCAGGACAGCGTATTATACATGAAATATGCCACCGAAGAAGATCCCTGCGCATTGGATTTCCGGTATTTTCCGAAGGGATTCGGTGATGTCATGGAGACCTACAGCTGGTCCGATAATATTAAGCAGGCGGTGATCAAAAATCAAAAGGGACACAGCCTGATCTTCAATCATGAGGAAATCGCTCCCGGGGAGACCAAGGTATTTACCCCGGATACCCATAAGCAGGGACTGTTCAGCCCGGACTGCTATAACGGGAA
>NZ_QUIU01000045.1:0-10940 GCF_003480225.1 Clostridium sp. AM34-9AC | reverse complement strand
ATACCCATAAGCAGGGACTGTTCAGCCCGGACTGCTATAACGGGAAGTCACTGCTTACAGTGGGGGAGGAAGACGGGGAGAAGGAAGACTGAGAGCGCAGAGTATGGTAAAAAATTTTAAAGGAAAGGAAAATGTAAACAATTTTCATAAAATACAGGCATGCTGCCCGGCCTGCAATGCATTTGCGGATAAAATAGAATATCAGAAATCAGACGCAGGTAATCGGATCTATTGCTCAGGATGCGGAGTGAGCTGGGGCGAAAGGTAAGGCACTTTTTCTGTAAAAGAGAAAGTGCCTTTTTTAAATAGTCTGAAGGAGTGGAAATCCCCGGACAAATTCATTAAGATGGCATATAAAAAATAACAAAGATATATCTTACGGATACAAATATGTAGATGGCGGCATAGGTGTGAGCAAAGAGGGGATAATTGTGCGGTCAAACAGAGGATATATGAGAAGCCTGCTGCTCCACCGTCATGACAATGATCAAGTATATATTGAAAAGATGCAGGCAACCATTCCAAGTATAGACATCCGAAAAACTTGCGATCTGGGTAAGTCTATAGCAGGGAAGCTTCTGCGACTTTCTAACTGACAATAAGTTTACTCTATCATTTATGTATCAGCGCCTTGCTTGAATACAAAAGGAATGATATAATTATTCCAAAATGTTGATAACCACTACATTTTGATATTCCAAAATGTTGATTATAAGCATTAAACAGAATAAAATTTATGAATTAGAGGTATTTTATGCTGAAAAGAAAAGCGACAGTGTACATTAAAAATTGGATAGATACAAAGAACAAAAAATGTCTGGTTGTCCAGGGAGCCAGACAAACGGGGAAAACGTACATCATCGAACGATTTGCGGAAGAAAACTTTGAGGAACTTCTTGAAATTAATTTCAAACAGATGCCCTCGGCAATGGAGATTTTTGCCGGAGATCTTACGGTAGACAATATGGTTATGGCTATGCGTTTCCGTTTTCCGGACAAGAAAATTATCCCCGGGAAAACTTTGATTTTTCTGGATGAAATTCAGGAATGCCAGGAGGCAATCACATCGCTCAAGTTCTGGGCGATAGACAACAGGTATGATGTCATTACTTCAGGATCACTTTTGGGAATCGACTATAAACGCGCCTCTTCCTATCCGGTAGGGTATGTTGATTATCTGAGAATGTATGGGATGGATTTTGAAGAATTTCTTTGGGGAATGGGGATTTGCGAAGATATGATAGGGAATCTTTGTGGATATTTGCATTCAAAGACAGTGATACCTGAGGCGATTCATTCACAGATGATGAATTACTACAGACAGTATGTCGCAACAGGCGGTATGCCGGAAGTGGTACAGAAGTATATAGATACGAAAGATTTCAGAGAAGTTGACAGGGTCCAAAGAAGTCTCTTACAGGGATACCAGTATGATATAGCACATTATGCAACTGCTGAAGAAAAGGTGAAGGCAGAGAAGTGTTATCTCTCACTGGCAAAGCAACTATTAGATAAGGAAAATCATAAATTTCAATATAAAGAAATCGAGCATGGTGGAAGGGCACAAAAATATTATTCAAGTGTGGAATGGCTGCTTCGGGCAGATATGGTGCAATTATGTAAACTGGTGACGGATGTCAGATTTGATTTGGACGATTATGCAAGAGACGACTTTTTTCGGGCATATACAACCGATTTATCACTACTAATGGCGATGAAGGACTTTTCTTTAAAACAGCATATTGTGGAAAACACATTAGCAGGAAACTCAAAAGGCGGTATCTATGAATGTGCAATAGCGGATGCTCTTTATAAGAAGGGATATCATATCTATTTCTATAAAAATGAGACAACGAAACGAGAAATCGATGTTATCATCCAGAAAGACGGAAGCGTGGTTCCTATTGAGGTCAAAAGTGGAAATACCAGGGCAAATTCATTAAAATGGCTTATGAAAAATGACAAAGATATATCTTATGGATACAAATTTGTGGATGGAAACATAGGTATGAGCGAAGAGGGGATTGTGACGTTACCACTGTATATGAGCGCATTTATTTGAGAAAAAACACTTTGAAAAATTAAGTACAGAAAAACGGACACAAAATATGATTAAATTATTGAGACAGGAAATGCGTTAGCTATTGTAAAAAAACAAGTATTTATGGGAATATTAGGATAACTCAAAGTTGTTGTGATTTGTTATTTAAAGAATTGAAAAAAAGTGATAAAGGGGAAATCGAAATGTACGATATTATAAAAAGATATGTGGACAATGAAAATAAAAACGGTCTTATGCTTATTGATATGCCTACCGGTTCAGGAAAAACTTACTCTGCAATAAAGTACATTTTTGATGCATGTATGGACCCGCAAAACAAGGATCGAAAATACATTTTTGTAACAACATTAAAGAAAAACCTGCCCTATGATGATCTTCAAAAATGGTTTAATAGTATAGGAAAATCGGAACTGTATCAGGAAAAGGTGCTGGTTATAGATTCCAATATGGATAGTGTTGTAGATGGTTGGTCTCCGGAAGTGGAAAGTGCAATTCCTGCTGAAATAAAAAAGAGTGATGAGTATAAGAATTTTCAAAGAGATTTAAGCTTTGTTAAAAGACAAAGAGAAGAAAAAACTCTTGTGATGCGGGAATTTCTGGACAGTATAGAATCCAATTTGCGGGAAAAAACAGAACCAAGGTTCCGACGACTTGTTTCGGATTATCTGGCAAAGGAATATGTGACGGTAGAGCAGAGACTATATGCCGTTAAGACAGACAAGAAGTGGCAGTGGCTTGGAAAATTATATCCGGCAGTATTTACCAGAGATCGACAGGTATTGTTTTTGAGTATGGATAAATTGCTGAGTAGGAATACTACCATTGTGGAACCGTCTTATATGTTCTATAACTCAGACATTGTAAAAAATGCAGTTATTTTTATTGATGAGTTTGATGCGACCAAGGATACCATTTTGAAGAAGATTATCGATAACGGTCTTCATGACAAGGTAGATTATATAGAGTTATTCAAGGATATCTATGCGGCCTTACATACTGACGATTTTCCAACTGTACTTACAACGCCATCCCGGGAAAGAAGGATGGGGGCGTATCGTAATAAATCTTTACAGGCTATTGTGGATGATATTCGAGAGAAAGCTGATTATATTCATAAGACCTATTCATTGCAGTTTAAACATAGAACTCTTGAAGAAATAGCAGATAGCTACCAGAATTATTTGTTCCAGGATCACCAGTTCCACACGATTCTGAATTCCGATAATTCATATATTATAATGCAGCGTGACCTACAAAGGAAGATCAATTCTATTGGATTTTCACAGAAGAAGCCGACGAAAGAAAATAACAATATTCAGACAATGCTGGGACAGCTTAGAGGATTTATTTCCTATTTTCAAGTTGCGGTCAGTATTTTGGCATTTAATTATATGCAATGCAAAAATGAACGAAGAAATGAAGGGGAGGATGTTTTTTCGGTAGAATCCGCAATAAGATCTGTTCTTGCATTATTTCGGCTGAATGATGAAAGCATTGATTTCCTGACAGGGCAGATTATGATGTCTCCCCGCAAGACAAAGGATGAGGTAGAACCGGGAGAGTTTGACCTGTCATTTTATGAGCATGGTTTTCGGTATTATGCGTTTGAAAATAATACAGAACATGATATGCAGTCGCAGATCATGATGTATTCCTTTCAAAATACACCGGAAAAAATACTTCTCAGATTCTGTGAAAAAGCAAAAGTAATCGGAATATCTGCTACAGCAACCGTACCTTCTGTGGTTGGCAATTATGACATTGAATATCTTAAGAATAAAATGCAAAAGATCTATGTGGAAGTTTCGGAGGAAGAACGACAGCGTCTGGCAGATTCTTTTCATCAACAACAGGAAGGATACCAAAATATAGAAATACATACGAAGCTGTTAGGAAACGGAGCGGATTATTCGGAAAAATCCTGGACAGAAGTATTTGTCACACAGGAACTTGCGAAGGAAGCGTACCAGAAGATACAACGCTTGTTTGGAGAAAATGCAGATAATAAAGATTATAACAAAAAGAGATACTTGAGAATTGCTCTTGCTTTCAAAGAATTTGTCATTCATGAGGATATTCAGTCCTTTTTATGTGTACTAAATAAGCATCCCCGTTCGGGAGATAATGCTTTGGATAAAAATACGCTGTCTGATATTTTTCAATTTATTTCCATGGAGAATGGCTGGGAAGGATATGATAAAAGGAGAACGGTCGTATTTCTGGATGGCACGGAGTATGATGGCAAAAAGAGTGATCTGATTGAACGGTTGGGCAAAGGGGAAAAACTGTTTGTTATTTCGGTATATCAGACAATTGGCGCAGGACAGAATCTACAGTATCCGATCCCGGAGTATTTAATAGGAAGGACTGTGAAAATAAATGATCGTAGCCTGAAGAACGAGAAGGATTTTGATGCTATTTATCTGGACAAACCGACGAATCTCATTGTTCCGTTGGGGGATAATCTGGAAGAGAAAGAGTTTGTGAAATACCTTTTTCAAATGGAATTTTTGCAGGAAAATTCAGAAATATCTTCTTACGATACAGTCATTAATATTAAGAAAGCATTTAAAACTTATATGTTGGGGCATAGAAACGATGAAAACTTTAAGGATATTTATACAAAGCAGAGTGTTGTACTTTTAAGTACCAGATATATTATCCAGGCAATTGGACGTATATGCAGAACCAACCAGAAAAACAAGGATATTTACATTTATGCAGATAACAATATTGTGGATAGGATAGATGTATCTGTTATAAACGGAAGAAGCTTTAATCCGGAATTTGTTGCGTTAGTTCATCAGATTCAGCAAACGGGTGCCAAAGATCCTGAAACAATTTCTCTGGAGGATAGAGCATCTCTAAGAGCAATTCGCGTAAATAAAGAAATTAAGAATATGCTGAACAACGACTGGACGGAAGCCAAAATTAAAAAATGGAAGAAATTGAGAACATTCGTACTTGAACATCCGACAGCCTCGAAAGAAGAGGCCGGTAGTAATTTCATTATAACTAATTTTTATGTGCAGTTACCGGAGGCAGCAAATTATTATTACTATTCGCAAGAGGAAGATTTTAATAATGTTTCCGTAACATTTCGACAAGATAGAGAACATTCATTAAAGGTATCAGAAGAAGGAACAAAGCTCCGAAAATTGTTGCAAATTCCTGGAGCCAGGGAATTGTTTGAAAGAAATGGTTGGGCAACATCATTTCAGACAAATGATTATATTATGACGCCACCTCTTTGGAATAACATTTATAAAGGGGCTTTGGGCGAGGTTGTAGGTAAATTCCTTTTGGAAAAACATTTGCATGTTACTGTGAAAGAAATAGAAAACCCGGATATCTTCGAAATGTTTGATTATGAAATCGAGGGAAGTTCGGTTTATGTTGATTTTAAAAACTGGCAGGAAGGAACTACGGAGGATAAGAATACAGTTATCAAAAAGATTGCAGGTAAAGCTGCAAAATGTGGATGCAAATGTGTTGTTGTAGCAAATATTTATGCAGAGGGAAACTGGGACATTTCGGAGGTCGATATGGAAAACATTCATATCGTATCGTTGCCGTGTCTGGTAAAAGAAACGGACGGTAAACTTAGTTATGACAGAGCAGCATGGGATATTTTGAGGAGGTGCATCGATGAGTATAAAAACCAATAGCCTGGATTATGTTATCGATAAACAAAAGATCGAGGAAAAATATGATATTTTTTGTTTGGAGACCAGCGAAAAATATATAAAGCGTGGTGCTTATATTTTAGATGTATCAGTCATGTGTAATGATATTAAAGCAATAAAATTTGAATCTGGAAGAAAAATGCTGTTATTGATGTCAAAGAATTTGGATAACAAAAGGAAGTTAAAAGAACTTCTTGGAGAAGTTACGGATGGAGACAAATTTTCTGTTTTACCGGTTGCAATATCCGAGTTAAAAGATCATTTATTAATTCAACTTTTATTGAATGCATTGGGATCCTATGATTCGGAATTTTTAAAATGTAATAATCTCACAGGACATCTCTATTGTTTTCATCCCTACTGGATAAAACGGGGAAAAGAGAAGAAGGAGGATATTATCTGGCAGGTGCCCTGTTTAGAAATAACTGTTACGGAAAAACTATATGTGAATCTGGCAGTAAGAACTTTTACATCAGAGCGTTTGAAGAAAAAAATCTCGTTTACAAAACGCAAGTTTGAGGACTATCCAAAATATATTTTTTCAGCCAATAACACTCTTAGGAGAAGGTTGAAAGGAGAGGAAGAAACCTGCTTTATTCTAAGACAACTGGATGATAGAAAAACAACGCTTCCATTCTTGGAATTTCAGAGTCTTTCAAAATATGAACAATCTAAAATGGGAGTGTTGAATGCAGTAATTACTACCTTCAATGATAAATATGAAGGAATTTGCAGACTTGGATTTCGGAAGGAGCCTATTACACAGAGAGTGGATTATTCCAAAACTGTCCAGAGAGAAAACATCAAAAGAATTAAGAATGTTCTGAATGAAAAAGGGATACATATTGTGGATCAGATAAATGATGCATATTCTGATATATTCTGCGAAAATATAAGAACTTTGCTCCGGCAAAAATATGAAATAGAGACGACTCTGGGTAAGAGGGTATCCCGGGATAAGCTGAATATTGTTCTGATTCATAATGCGGAATATTACAATGGAGTTAATGACCCGCATGATAAAAATTATGAGGGAGTAGCAGTTCAACATATTACATTTGAAAACTTTTCAGATAGCAGCGAGTTTGCAATTGCGACGGTGATGCATGAAGTTATTATCAAAAAAGACCTTGAAGAAAAGAAGATATCCCTATTTGATTGGGAAAAACTGGGATTCACAGAGCCTATTTCTTTTGGCATGGAGACAGAGGGGGATGACATAAAGCACTATTTTATTATGACAGTAAGTCCGGACGGCACCTTTGAAATGAGAGAACAGGAAATGACACTTTTTGAAATGAATGAATACACAGAAATGATAGAAATCTTTGAACAGGCACGAACAGATTCGGAAATGGTGAAAGGAGTTATCCGATTCTCAGATGGAAGTATGAATGTTATCAAGGATACGGGATTGTTCACTATTCCGGAAATAGATACTATCGGAAGCTTGCTGGCAGAAGGAGATAATAAACTCCGTGGAAGGGTGAGAAGAGAAGAATTACTGGCATCTTGCCTTGATATTAAGATGTTTGAGAAAGACGAGAAAAAGTATTACTGTGTAGGGACCATTGGAGAGGGAATGCATCCCAAAATTCAAAGAGGATGTGTTATCCGAAAACTGGAAGGATTTCATGGAGCATCGGTGAGGTTCGAAAAAATGCTGCCAATGATGAACGTATCTTTTGTACATAATGGGCAGCTGACAGTAATACCGTTTCCGTTCAAATATTTGCGGGAGTATATAAATGGAGTAAAAATGTAATGTCATTTGCGATTTCGTTGCAAAGTGATGCCGCTAGCTATCCCGAACCCGAAAAAAATTTGTAAGATTCTGTCGAAATCTGTCATGTATATAATAGAGGGCGCAATTTCGACGAGATTGCAGCATTCCTAAAAATATGCTATGATACTTTTAAATGAGCGAAAAAAGTAAAAAGAATCAGACAATTCAATATTACGATCAAAATGCCGTCTGCTTTGTGGAGAATACGCGAGATGTAGACTTCCATGTGATACAGGATGAATTTCTGGAAAAACTTCCTGCAGAAGCACAGATCCTGGACCTGGGCTGTGGCTCCGGAAGGGATACGAAATATTTCCTGGAGCATGGCTATCGGGTAGATGCGATAGACGGCTCCGCGGAACTGTGCGCGTTGGCATCAGAGTACACGGGGATTCCGGTGAAATGCCAGTTGTTCCAAGAGTTGGATGCATCGGAAGTGTATGACGGTATCTGGGCGTGCTCATCGCTGCTGCACTTATCCTATGGGGAACTGGATGAAGTGTTATATCGCATCGAGAAGGCGCTGAAGCCGCAGGGCATTTTGTACATGTCATTTAAGTATGGTGTATTTGAGGGGGAAAGGAACGGCAGATATTTTCTGGATTTTACAGAAGAGAAACTGGAGCAGCTGCTGAAAAAACATTCGGATTTACAGCAGCTGCGGAACTTTTTGACAGAAGATGTACGACCGGACAGGGAAGAAAGATGGCTGAATCTATTCCTGAAAAAGATCAATTCTTAATTGCATATCCGAACTATGTCCTCCGGGAGACAGTGACTTATCCGAATGGCGGTGTGAGTCGCTTTTATGATGATGGAGTGGACATGGTCATTATCGATGATGAAATCTGCTCCTGCCGCGATGGCGAGCAGATTTTTCCTTATACACTGATCACAGATAAACAAAACCACTATATGAAAATATACCGGAGAGTGTTCCGATTCCTGGGATTCGATCCGGAGACGATAGAAAAATGCCTGCAGAAAAGCCGACAGGAAGTGTTGTACTTTACCAAAAAGATTTCAGAAAGAGGAGAGCATGCGGACTCATCACCGCTGGAGTTGCTGTTTGAACAGAATTTCACGGATGTCTACGGTATGCGGGCATTGAAATACCTGCAAAAAGAATTCCGGATATCCGATGAGGACGGCAACAATTATTTCCTCGATTATCTCGTAGATACCGCAGACGGCAGAGTGGCCATCGAGGAAAACGGAATTCATTACCACCATCCGCAGCTGATCGGAATAGAGGGCTATCGGAAACAATTGCGCAAGCAGAATACCTGCGCATTGTGGGGATTAAAGCTATACCGTTTTTCCACGGAAGATTGCCGATTCAAGGATCGTATCGAGGACGATATCAGGTCTTACTTGGGAAAAGACACCGGCGGATTCCGGGAAGCGGGATTGCTGTTGGAACGTAAAACGGAACTGTATGAGCACCAGGAGATCAGCCTTGCACAGATACAGGAACGGCGGGAAAAAGGAATTCGTGCATTCCTCATTGTATTACCTACCGCAGCGGGAAAATCCCGGATCGTAGAAGAAGATATTCAGAAATTTGCAGCTGGAAAAGAGCAGTTCCGGGCTTTGATCCTGGCACCGAATACTAATATCATTGCGGACTGGAAAGAGAGAATCGACAAAGACCTGCAGCCATTGCAGGACCGGATCGATATTAAGACTTACAGCTATGCGGTAAGACATTACCATGAAAAAACAAGGGATTATTATTCCTATATTGTAGTGGATGAGGCGCACCACGCGGTAGCTCCGATGTTAAAGCGGGTGATCCAATACTATGCGCCGGAATTCCTCGTAGGATTGACAGCGACGGATCAGCGCCCGGATAAAAAGAGACTGGAAGAAATCTTCGGAAATTATACAACAGAGCTTTCTCTGAAGGATGCAATGGAGAAGGGAGTTGTGGCGAGGGCGAATGTCTACCGGATCGAGACAAATATTGATCTGAGCCATGTCCGTTTTAACGGAAAAGATTATGTGAATGCGGATCTGGAGAAGAGTGTGCGTGTCACTTCCCGAAATGAATTGATCGTAAATGTGCTGAAGGACTATTTCACAGAGGGAGATGCCGGAAAACGTCAGGGAATTATCTTCTGTATCAACAAGGCGCATACCAAAGAGATGGCACGCCTGCTGAACGCAGCCGGTATCTCAGCGCAGGATTACAGTGGAGATACAAAACACCCGGAGAAGGTTATGCAGGAGTTCAAGGAGAATAAGATACGTTTCCTCTGTGCCTGCGATATGATCTCGGAAGGCTGGGACTATCCGGAACTCGGAATCCTCGTTATGGCGCGCCCAACCCTGTCGAAGGTGCTGTATCTTCAACAGATCGGCAGAGGTTTGCGCCGGACATCTATCAAGAAAAATGTGTTCGTCATTGATGTGGTAGATGAATACGGAGCCATGGTAAGACCCTGCAGTATGCATGCTATTTTCGGAAACTCATTGTATGTTCCGTTCGGCGATATCACCAGACAGGATTACCTGCCGGGACAAATGATCGAGATCGATGGCATCACAGAGCGCGTGGAACGGATCGTGGAAGTGGACATCCATACCTTTGAAGAAAAGTATGGGGATTACTATAGTCAGGAACAGCTGGCGAGAGAGTACTTCGTCAACACCGGAACGATCACCAGCTGGATCCGTAAGGGGAAGATTACACCAACGGTGGAATTCCCCTTCGGCAGCAAGAAGATCAGCCTGTTCAGCCCGGAGGATGTGGAGAAATACAGAAAAGAACTGAACATTCAGGAACATAACGATGACACCGTTCGGGATGACTTTTTTGCATTCCTGGAGGAAAGAGATTATTCGTTGTCTTATAAGATGCCGTTCCTGCTGTCGTTTATCGATCATATGGACACGATAGGCGATGCGAAGATCGAGGATGTGCTGACAGATTACATAGCCTTTTATCAGGACAGGATCGATAAAGGATTGCCGGTGGATCGCCCCAGCTGCCCTTATAATGCCGAGACTCTGAAAGACCGGAAAATGATCAAAAGCAGCATGCTGACCAATCCCTTTGAAAAGTTCGAGAGAAAGAGATTTATGTACTACTCGAAGGATTTGGGAGTGATTTCACTGAATCATGCACTGCTGGCGAAGATGAGTGAGGGGGATTGGGAGAGAGTGAAGAGGCAGATGAGGGAAGATTTGGAGAGGTATTATAAAATAGAGTAGACAAAATTATATGAAATGAAAGAGGGCAAAATATTGATAGAGACTGCTGAAAAAGTCAATTATATAAGTGAATACATAGTAGCGTATAAGGCTAAAATAGAAGCTTTAAATAAAAAGGGGCTATTTGATACAGCAACTTTATATGAAATTTTGTAAACGTCAAATCCTGCGCCTTGGCTAATTAGTCTTT
>NZ_QUIU01000044.1:0-13032 GCF_003480225.1 Clostridium sp. AM34-9AC | reverse complement strand
CGTGGATTTTGCCAATGTATTTCACTAACTCTCAATTTACAGCATTCCAAGCGCCGATAGCAACGCACCGATGATAATACAGAAATCCGAGCAGTTGAAGACGATCTTGCGGAACGCCTGCCATTTCACCGGGAAGCTCACATAATCCACCACATAACCTCTGCGAAGGCGGTCATAGGTATTGCTGAAGGCACCACCAAGCAACAGCGATAGTCCCAGTCGCAGCAAATTGTTGCCTCGATGTCCCAGACTCACGATAAAGACAACGGTCAATATCAGTGTAAACGCCAGTGAAACAACAGCCACCAGACGCCTTCTCTTCTGTCCGGCATTGAGCATCATGCCTTTGTTGTGATGCTTGCGGATCAGAAGTTTCCCCCTGCAGATCTCTCGTTCTTCCCGCTCGTCCACATGCGACTCTATATAATTTTTTAAGAAAAAATCTCCCCAGAAAATTCCTGCCAGTATCACAAGGCATACCACTGTCATATATTCCGCTCCTTTTTCACGCCGTCCGTATTTCCCCGTGCAATCCGCTCATTTGCGCTCTGCTTTCCGATTCTTTATCTTCAGAAACGCCAGAAGTGCCCCATACAATACTCCGGCCACAGGCCATACGACCCAGGTAATGTCCCAACGCATTGTCGGCAGGCTGATGGCCAGATAAAGCGCTGTCCAGACACACCAGTAAATTGCTGTCACATGCTCATACTTCCGGTTAACTGCCTTATTCTCCACAGTATAATCCCCCTCCTGAAGCAATTTCTGATAACCGCCCCAGATAATACCGGACCACACGAACAGCCATACAGCGATCGCCACTACAATGAGCAAAGCATCCGTAGCAAGGATTACCGCATAACCATTATTCCCGAAAAAAATAGATACTGCCAGCAACGGTACCACTCCCAGAATACACAATACAACACCCAGGGTTATGCAGATCCGGTAGGTTCCCGCAAATGTTTCTTTTGCTTTCTCCACGATTCCGGACACCCCATATTGCAGTGTCAGCTTTTCTTTTTCCAGATATTCATATTTATTATACGGGATTCCGGTGAGAAGAAATACCGCTACCGCAACTACCACCATCAGTAACAGTACGATGAGACCGATTCCTCCTGCGACATTTTCTGTAACCGCTCCTCTTTTGGCACCTGCCATTCCCAACAACCACAACAATACAACAGGAGAGAGCACACATAAGGATACCGCCGGAGCAATCCGGGCAGCATATTTTTTCGTAGCTTCCAGAAAAGTATTAGCTTCCTCCACCGTGATCACTTTGCCCTCTGTGATCTCCGGTGTCATTCCATCGGTGAATTCCGTCTCTTCCATTTCATCTTTTAATAAGTAATCCGTAGTAACTCCGAACAACTGGCTCATACTGACAATGCGTTCCAGATCCGGGATTGAGGCTCCGCTCTCCCATTTGGATACAGACTGTCTGGAAATGTCCAGGCGTTCTGCCAGTTCCTCCTGGGACCACCCATATTTCTTACGCAACATTATTATTTTTTCTGACAGGATCATTTTCATTCTCTCCTTCTTTTATTAATGTTTTCTTGTGCACACATAGATCGTCGACATAGGAAAATCATAACAAAAGAGCCGGTTGACAACTACCAAGTGCCCTTGAAATTTTGTCAACCAGCAGTTGCATTTCCGGATTTTTCTAAAATTTTCAGCAATATTACTGTACCTCACGGATCAGACAGTATTGCTTTAGTGGGAAATTCTTTTCCATCACGCCATATACCTTGAATCCAAATTTTTCATAAAATTCCACGTTTTTCGGATTATGAGTCTCCAGGGAGATCATCAGCTTGTGCTTCTGGGCATAGTCGATGGCTTCCTCCAGAAGCTCCGCTGCAATTCCGTGATGCTGCATGGATGGATCCACCGCCAGATAAATGATATGTAGACGCTGATTCTGATGCAGCTGATCCGTCCAGCTGGAATTCAGATAATCTTCACCCTTCATAAAATTCCGAAATGTCTTTAACGAAGGATCCTCCTTGATCAGATAGGAATCCGTCTGTAAAGCAGCCATGGCCTCTGTAAAATAGAACTGAAATACATTGTACGGCTCCGCTTCATCCGATACCACCAATACACTGTTCAGGTCTGCGCTGTCTGCGAAGATCTCACAGGTCGCATAAAATTCATCCATGTCACATTTAAACAGCTCCGGCATCAGATTTTTACGGACTTCCGGATCCGGAATCAGCGTCTCGTACAACGGATCGTGTGCAAAGCACTGATTCAGCATTTTCTCCACTTTCGGAAGGTCTTCCTTCTGCACACGATATAACTTATCACTTTCCATAATTGTATTTACTGTTATCTCCTTATTATGATGATGTCAGTCCCCAGCTTTGTTGTCTGTGGATCATTCCGTGCTCTGCTCTCGCCATCATTACAATTCGAATATCTCTGTCACAGATCTCTCCATTTGTTGCACGATATTCATCAGGCTGACCACAAGCTTGCTGCATGCATGCTCCAGGCTGGTAATTTCTTCCCGGTAGTCCATTTCCTTCATACCGGATCCTGTCAACGTCTCCAGTTGTTTTTCTTTTTGGAGAAGCTGCTTGACCGTTCCATATAGATTTTCATGCTCCGGCAGCCTTCCGTAACCCCATTTCAGGCGATCCTTCGGCTGATGGAATACATAATCCGTAAAATGCCTATATACTTCTTCATCAAAATTAAAGGCATAGGCATTGTTGTCTACCTGATAAAGCTTACGAAGTGCGGAGGAAAGTCTCTGTTCCTTCAGATTTCTCACCGCTCCGCCCAGAAGTCTCAGATTTGCACTGCATATCTCATGAGGATACAACACATTTCCGTACCAGTCAATCCGCACAAAAGCGTCCTGCTCCTGTTGGAACCTTGCGAGCAGCTTCTGTTCCAACGGTCTGATCTGCCGGAAAAGTTTCTCCGCCTCGTCGTATTTTCCATCTCTAAGCAACTGTTTGTAGTTACGGTTGTATTCCTCTACCGCTTCATATTCCTCCCGGCATCTTCTAAGTGCCCGGTCACTTAAAATCTCCAGTTCCTCAATTTTTTCAAGCAAAACCCGTTTTTTCTCTCCCAGCTGCCCCGCCACATCGGCGCGGTAGCAGATCTCCCGACACTGTTCCAAGCCCTTGCGAATCCGCTGCACCACCGGTGAAAACTGCAACGGTACCACTGCCGTTTCATCGAGCGCCAGGATCAGCAGAGCAAACAGCTCGTGATGCAGACGATATACCTGTTCATCATAAAACTCATCGTTGTCAAACTGGGAATGGTAGTGGGTCTCCATAAAGCTTCCGCCGGTGAAATCATTTACCATGGACGGTACACCTGCGATCGCCATGGAAAAATCATCCGACCAGGTCTCGATCGGAGATGTCACTGCTGTCTCTTCCGGATAGGCTATCGTCAGATTCGGCAGATCCGCCAGATATTCCTCCAGAAAGCTGACGTATTCATAGCAGCTGCGGATCCTCGCTCTGGTACCATGCGCTAACGCAGGAAGCTCAAAGTTCAGATCTGCGATCACCTTGCCTACCCATTCAGGATGTGCGGTAAATATCTGCTCATAAGCTCCCGTAGACCAGTCGAAATTGGAATCCACCACGCCCCATTCCTCGGATGCCATGGCACAGATCACAATGGTATTGTTCGGTTGAAAACCACTGTCCCACAACGCCTTTGCAATACCAAACATCAAGGCGACCGCTGTATTGTCATCCTGGAATCCGTCAAAATAGGAATCATAGTGTGCAGACAAAAGCACCATGCGGTCCGGATGTTTCCCGGGAATCTTACCCACAATATTATAAGTCGTGCAGTTTCTGGTCACCCTGGATTCCGCATCAAAGGTGACCGTTATTTCCTCCTGATCACGCAGCAGCTCCAACAGGCCTGCCGCATCTTTTCTGGAAATGGAAAAAGCGGGAGCATCCTCCGGTCCGGCGATATCCTGTGCATTCAGAGCTTCATCGTCGATTTCACCGTAGCCGCCGCTCTGCACTGCGATCAGGGCTGCGGCTCCTTTCAGATGTGCCTGGTATACCGGATAATTGATCCACCACTCATCTCTCTGGTTAATCTCCACCAATACCAGTTTATCCCTGACATCTTTTCCATGATAGTCCGTCTCCGTTCCTTTTCCCAGATACATCATGGAAAATTCCTTCGGGCCATCGGTGACAAAGGTTGTCTGATAGGCTCCCAATTCTGCTGACACGGTCTCCCCGACTGCATTCGTGTAGCTTAACGCTGCCTTATGAAATTCCCAGCCGTCTACCGTCACAGCATCCTTTGTAACCTCAGACAGTCCGATTTTTTCCATTTCTGTCTTCAGCATCTCTCCGGTCTCAAATTCTGCCTTAGAACCCGCCGGGCGATACCCCAGTGTCGGATGTGACCGGTATTGCTCCATTCGTTTTGCCAGTTCATACGAATACGGTATATCCAGATTCTGTAACACCTTTTTCTGTAAAGTCACCCCGTTGTCATGCATATTCTGTCACTCCTGTTTCTATCCTGTTCGTTCTGTCACAGGAACCGTTACTTATTTTTTTACCATAGAATTCATATTTTCAGTAATTTTCTGCAGAATCTCTCTGTTTCTCTCTTCCGCTTCCAGCGTCTCACTGGCATGGGCGGATACTTCTTCCGTAGTCGCTGAGATTGTCTGAATGGAATCCACGATCTCCTGGTTGGCTGTTTTCAGAGCTTCTACTATCTGAAGCAGCTCTCCCAGATTATCCACGATCATATAACTGCTGTCTTCAATTGCTGTGAAGCTGTCCGCCGCACGCATCGTTCCTTCCCTTTGGCTGCCGATGCCATCTATCATCTGACGTATGACCGTTACCACTTCTCCTATCGCTCCGGATACATTTTGGATCAGCTCTGCGATATTGCCGGTAGCATCCTTTGTCTGGGTGGCCATTCCCGAAATCTCCGTAGCTACTACGGAGAATCCGCGGCCGGCTTCACCGGCTCTGGCTGCCTCTATGCTGGCATTCAGCGCCAGAAGACTGGTCTGATTCGCTATTTTACTGATGATTTCCACGATGGAATGCATCTCCTGCATATAATGATCCAGCGTTTCCAGCTTCTGTGCCGCCAGCTCACTGTTCCTTGCAGAATCCTCTGCCTGCTCCTTCAGACCTGTCATCTCTTCTTTTCCGGCATCCAGTATTTCTATCGTATGTTCCATATTGTTTCCGATCGTCTCTGCCACTTCACTCACGGTATTTACTTTTTCCTGAATAGCCTCCGTCTGTGCCGTCTGCTGCTGAATCGCCGCGGCAGACTCACCGGAACCTGCAGACACCTCCTCCATGGCTATTTTTGTGCTGTCAAAGGCAGTTTCCAGTTTATTCAATTCCGCTGTGATATCAGCTACTGAAGTCTCCATCCGGCTGCTCATTTCCATGACCTCACGTAAGGTTGCTTCCGTGCGGTCCTGCGCAGCTGTAATGCTCTCTATATTTTCATCAGTGTTCTTCTGGTTGGATATGGTAGCATAGATGGATGTAATGCACAGCAGAATCATTACCGAAATCTGTATAAATCCTGCGTCCTGCCCCAGATAACCAAATCCCCCTTGTGTGGCTCCCAGGAGCACCACCAGGATATTCTCTACCACCGTCCCCACATTAATAAGCACAAATGCCTTGACATCATGATAAGGCATGACTGCAAACATCATGGGAATTACAAATGCATACACCATGTTGCACTGTGCCGTAAAAAGCAGCACCGTATAAAACAACGCAAATCCGATCAGTGACAGATGTTTTATAGCTTTTGTTTCATGATCTCTCTTCCAACAAATAAATTCTGCCAAAACCGGTATGATTCCAAGAAGTATCAGCACTACCAATACCGGAGCCGATACTGTGTGCTCAACGAATCCGATCACGCTAATGAAAAGCATACATGCATTGATCACACCATGTGCTATCATGGCCACCCGGTTACTTCGTTCCATCTCTTTCATTTGCATTCTCCTTCTATCCCGTATGATATATTCATAATGTAATTCCTTACACTCCTTATATTGTAATTCATGATGGTATCTCCGTCAATAAACCACACGAAAATGCAGTCCGGTTTTCTGTGAAAACTGGACTGCATTTTCTGTCATTTATATGTTATCTCCCTGCCGGACAACTTCCGGCCCCCTCTTTATACCTTGAAAACATCCAGTACCTTTTCCAGCTTATCCGCTAATGCCAGCAGATTCTCAGAAGAATTCATCAGTTCTGTCATGGTATCACTCATGCCATGAGCCGCCTGCATTGTACTGTCTGCGGATGCTGCATTCTGTTCGGAGATTGCCGACAATCCTTCCACTACATCACGGATCGCGCTTCCGGACTGTCCCAAGACATCCATCTTCTCCCGGATACCGCCGATATGTTGCAGGGAATTCTCCACACCATCCGCTACTGCCGCAGTCTTCACACCGGTCTCCTCTAACTTGCTCTGCTGGTGATTCATGTTGGCTTCCACTTCACCCATGATCTCCACCATTCTGCCGGAAGACTCCATGATATTTTGGATGATCTGCTGGATCTCGGTTGCGGAGCGCTTAGACTGGTCAGCCAGCTTACTGATCTGCTCTGCTACCACCGCGAAGCCTCTTCCCGCTTCTCCGGCTCTGGCTGCTTCAATGCTGGCATTCAGTGACAGCAGATCTGTCTCGTCCGCAATATCCTGAATCATGGATACTGCCTTGGTGATATTCTGAATTGCTCCGTTCATATCCGTTATCTGTTCCGCTACCCGCAGGACAGATTCCTTGGTGCTCTCGTTGGAGCCGTTCAGTTCCTTCATGATCTCTTCGGAAGCTTTCTCCGCTTCTGCCATCCTGCCGGCATAATCCGTCAGAGATTTTACTTCCTCAGATATATATTCGATCTGCTCGCCGATACGCACTACATTTTCATTAGCATCCGTTGTCTCATTGGCCTGATTCCTTGCGCCGTCTGATATCTCGCCGACAGCATGGTATACATCATTCACAGATTCCTGGGTATCCTGTGCCATCTTGATCAGTTTGTTGGAAGATGCTGTCAGATCATCCGCGGAATCCTTGATCTCTGTTACGATCGAACGGAGAGTTTTTTGCAGTTTTACAGAAATACGATATACATCCCCAAGTTCATCCTTTTTACGGCACTGCTTTTCATCCGGCTCTGCATCCAGTTCTCCGTTCACGATCCTGCCTAGGAAATGCTTCGTCTTCTTCATGGTCTTCACCATGCTACGGGATAATACGCTTACCAGCGTTGCCGCCACAAGAACACATGCCACAGCAATCAGAATAATATCCTTGACCTGCATCGAGATTGTATCCTTGACATTCTGCATCGGCGTCGCCACTTCGATGGCACCGATCACAGAGCCATCAGAATTGATCAACGGCTGATAATATACATAATAATCTACTTCGGAAATGTTGCAGTCCGTCAGGAACAAAGCCTCCCCAGTCTGAATCTGTGCATAGACATCGTCTTCCAGCGCCGTACCGTTAATACGTCCTCCTTCCGGCTTGGTCAATGTCGTGATCAGACGCATATTTCCATACAAAAAAGACACCTGGAAGCCTGTCTTCTCCTGCAATCCATCGATCAACTGTGTCTCCCCGGAAATGGATGTGCCGCCCTTGCGCACCTTGCCTCCCTTATCTCTGGTGTAATCGCCTTCATACAGATTCGTGTAGGTTTCATCCACACTGACACCAACGATCTGCAGAGACTGCTCAATCTGTTTCTCAATTCCGGTCTCTAATGCTTTGGCCCCCACCGTAGCCACCAGTGCACATACAATGATCATCGGCAGAAGGCTCAACGCCAGTATCTTTTTCGAAATTGTGAAAAATGGCTTTTTGTTCCCTTTTACTTTCGTTTTCTTATTCTCTGTCTTCTTCATACTTACCACATCTGCCTTTCTGTAAAAGACTTTATCACATTCGGTCCATCTCGAAAACGTTTAAGTATTTTCTCGGTAAATTCATTGTAACATTTTCCATATAGTAATACAATTCGACAAAATTACAAGTATTTTATTGTTAAATTTGGTCATTTTTCCTTAACGTTAAGTGAAAATATCTCTTTTGTTTACGAAACAGTTAAGTTTTCTGCTTCCACAACGGCATACGCAGTATCTTTATCAATAGCGGAATGATCATGATAAACCACACAATAGGCTCCGCCGCGATGACACCCAGGTATCCGAACATGGGAACCAGCGTCGCCGCGATCACAATTTTCCCTATCATTTCCAGAGAGCTGGAGATCAGCGGTACGATCCGCTCTCCCAGTCCCTGCATGGAGTTTCTCACAATACAGATTACCGCTGTCACATAATAGAACAGTGTATCTACCTTCAGATATAATGTGGCATTGTAGATCACTTCCGGAGTTTTGCTGCCGGTGACCAGCCATACCAGCCAGTCACCGATGGTATAAGCAGTCACAATATTAAGCGTACACCAGATGCAGGTATAACCGGTTGCCAACAGGATTCCTCTGCGGATCCGTTCGATTTTGCCCGCTCCCAGATTTTGTCCGCAATAGGTCGCCATTGTCTGACCGAAGACGCTGAACATGATCATGAAGATCTCGGAGATCTTGCGGGCTGCCGTATGGGCAATGATAATATTCTGTCCCAGCTTATTGATGGAGGTCTGCAATGTCAATGTACCGATATTGACCAGCGAGCTCATGAATCCCATGGAAAGACCGGAGCTTAACATATTGCGGAGCATTCCGGCATCCTGCAGCTTCAGATCATCCACACGTATCCGCAGAATTTCATACTTTTCCCACAGATAGACCGCACACACCACCACAGCGATCAGCTGCGACAGCACAGTAGCAACTGCGGCACCCAGCACTCCCATATGCAGCACCACGATCAGAAGCAGATCTCCTCCGATATTCAGCACCACCGACACCGCCAGCACGATCAGCGGGGTCACGGTATCTCCGATCGCTCTTAGGGTCGCCGCTAATACATCATATAGTAATGTAACAACAAGTCCCGCTATGATCACGGATACATACTGTGTTGCTGTGTTCAGCAGATTTTCCGGCACATTCAGAAATCTGAGGATCGGCTGCAAAAATACAAGCCCTCCTATCGTCAGTACCACAGCTGCCAATAGGCCAAGCACCAGAGAATTGCCCAAGGATCTGCGCAATCTGTCCATATCCTTCGCTCCGAAGCACTGTGCCGAAATAATAGCAAAGCCATTGCACATTCCCATCAGGAATTGTACGATCAGATTGCTCAGCGTCGTCGTGGCCCCCACTGCCGCCAGGGCATTATCTCCCAGAAAAGTACCTACGATGCGGGTATCTGCCAGACTGTAAGTAAGTTGCAATAAATTGGCCAAAAAAATAGGAAGGGCAAACGTCAGTATCAAAACTGACGGTCTGCCCTTTGTAAGATCTTTCATATAGTTCCTCACTTCTACACTTCCGAGAAAAATATAGATTTTCCCGCGTGATAGGGCTACAGAACTTTTTTAAAACTTTTTCTTGGCATTGTCAAGGTATTTCTTGGTCTCAGCCACCACAACACCATTTAATGCCAACAGTGCGATCAGGTTCGGGATCGCCATCAGACCGTTGAAGATATCTGCGATGGTCCATACTGCCTTAACAGTCATGTAGGGTCCGATGAATACGCAGGCAATGTAGATCCAACGGTATACTTTGATCGCCTTCGGCTTCTGACCGATCAGGTATTCCAGGCATCTCTCACTGTAGTAATCCCAACCGAGGATCGTGGTAAATGCAAAGAATACCAGGCATACCATCAGGATAAAGGATGCAATAGAGCTGTTAAAAGGCAGCCCCTGCTGAAAAGCTCTGGTGGTAACATCCACACCGTCCAGACCTACGTTCCAGGAATCGGTAATTACGATCGTAAGACCGGTCATGGTACAAATGATCAGAGTATCAATGATGGTACCCATCATGGAGATCAGACCCTGTTTGGCAGGAGAGTCGTTCTGCGCTGCAGCCGCTGCGATCGGTGCACTACCGATACCGGCTTCGTTGGAGAAAATACCTCTCGCAATACCCTTCTGCATTGCCATGATAACCGCTCCCAAAGCACCGCCGGCTACGGCACGCATACCAAACGCACTCTGTACGATGGTCACGATAGCTGCCGGAATGGCAGTTACATTGAAGATCAGTACTAACAGACAGGCTACTACATAAGTCACTGCCATAAAAGGAACGATGACCTGTGCCACGGTGGAGATACGCTTTAATCCACCGATAACAACCAGTGCCACGCAGATGGTCAAAAGGATTCCGGAGATCACCACGCTCCAGGAATAGTCCATGCCGAAGAGCTGTACGGTATGTGCATTATTTGCATCGAAGAAATTATGTACCGCACTGGTGATACCGTTGATCTGGGTAAAGGTTCCGATACCGAACAATCCTACGCATACACCCATAAAAGCGAAGATCTTCGCCAGCCATTTCCAGCTCTTGCCCATACCGTTTTCGATATAGTAGAAGGGGCCGCCGATAATGTGTCCATCCTCTGCTACCACACGATATTTCACCGCCAGCAGGCACTCGGAATACTTTGTAGCCGTACCTACCAGCGCAGCGATCCACATCCAGAACAAAGCTCCGGGACCGCCTGCTACAATAGCCGTTGCCACACCAACGATATTACCGGTTCCGATGGTAGCGGACAATGCCGTACACAGTGCCGCGAAACTGGATACTTCGCCGTCTTCGCCCGACTTTTCATTGGCAATTAAGTGTTTGATTGCATGGGGAAGCTTCGTGATCTGCAAAAAACGAAGTCTGGCTGTGAGAAAAAGGCCCGTAGCCAGAATGAGGACGATCAGGGGGATGCCCCAGACGAAATCATCCACTGTGGTCAGAAAGTTACTAATCATGTCTAACATATTCCCTCTCCTTCCGTCACCTCTTGTGACGTCCTATCGTAGATTGATTTCTTCCGAAGAGAATGGGAATAAGCATATAGATGCTCTGTCCTTTTGCCTGAGAGATTGGCAGCTTTACTGCCGTACACCTTCGGCGCCTTCTATACGGAAATATGAAAATTGCTTTCCGTGGAAGGACTCTCCAGAGTAAATCTTTACCGCGCTAAAGCGGCAACAAAATCACAATAGCATACTTTTTCACCCATTGCAACGTTTTTTTATCTTTGACATTGATCTGCCCAACACAGACATTGACTTTTATGGTACCTGATTACTATAATATAATTCATATGAATACTAACACGAACAATCACAAAACTTCATATTCCATTACACGTGGACTGTTTTTCCTGATCATGTGTTCTGTGATTTTTACGGTACTGTACTACAGTCTGCCCAAACAGAACCATGAGCCGGCAATATCGGATTATATTGACTTTTCAGAAGGCTGGACCACCTCCGATGGAAGCCCCGTTGATTTTTCCCATATCAGCGGCACCTGCACAGTGACCAAGAAGCTTCCTGCGCTGACTCACGACATGGCACTTTTCTTTTTTTATAAAAGCTCCAATGTCACGATCCTGATAGACGACCGGCAGATCTATGAGACCATACGACCGGAGGGAGTTTTCTTCGGCAAGACGCCGGGAGCCTCTTATGTCTCTCTGCCGATCTACCGGGAAGATTCCGGGCGCACGCTCACCCTGGTGATCGATAATCCTTACAGAGACGGCAGTGGCAAGATCAATCATATGTACCTGGGGCGTAGTGAAGATATTCTGATAAGCCGCATCCGCGACAAGGCACCCGGATTCGGCATCAGCTTCCTGATCGCCCATCTTGGTCTGGCATTTATCCTGTTTTATCTGCCATTACACAAGAAGCACATCATCGGCAGTGAGATGCTTTATCTGGGATTATTTGCTCTGAATACCGGTATCTTTATGTTGGCAGATAACCGTATGCTGCAACTGATCCTGCGTAACAGCCATATTTATCATACAATTGCGGAACTTTTTATGATGCTGATCACCATTCCACTGTTTCTGTACCTTGGCAAAATGTATACAGAGTACTCCCCTGTGATGGTACAGACAGTATGCCTGATCAGTGTCATGGATTTCAGTATACGTTTCTGCCTGAATCTGACCGGTCTCAAGGACTTCCATGAAAGTCTTCGTCTGACCCATATTACTTTTGGCATTCTGATCGCACTTGTTATCTATGCCATCGGCAAGGGGTTTTATCAGAATCAAAGGCAGCATCTGAAGCACAATCTATATCATAACCTTGGAATTCTGTGTCTGTGCTTTGGCGTTCTACTGGATATCCTGCTGCTATGGTTCGGCAGTGCTCCCGAGACCAGCTTCTTCACACGGATCGGTGTGCTTATGTTCCTGATCATGGAAGCAGTCCAGGTTACCCTGCGCCTCATGACCAACTATCAGGAAGGTGTTCGCATGCAGCTGCTCAGCCGCCTGGCTTATCGCGACGGTCTGACCGACCTGCTGAACCGTACTTCCTATATGGAAGAATTGAAAAGACTGGACGCATCCCATAATTTTCATGTGTTGCTGGCACTGTACGATGTGAATAGCCTCAAATATGTGAACGACACCTACGGTCACCAAAGCGGTGATGAAATGATCCGCCGGGTAGCGGATACTCTGTCGGCACATCTCGGTTCCTTAGGAAAATGTTACCGGATCGGCGGAGATGAGTTCGTATTCCTGTCGACCGTATCCGATTCCGAAAAAGAATTTCTCAAGCTGCAAAGAGATTTCGAAGCGTCTCTGGGAACTCTGAAGCTTCCTGACGGTTCCGAGCATCCCATTACTGTAGCCATGGGATATTCCGTACTGACCCATACTATGCCTCGTTCCATGGACGATATGGTCCGGGAGGCCGATGCCAAAATGTATGAGGCGAAACGACGAATGAAAACAGAAAATTGATCATAGGATTTGCAGATCTTATTTCATTTTGTAATGTAACTTGAAAGTTAGTGAAATAATCCCGTAGCCCTTGGCAGGGTA
>NZ_QUIU01000043.1:0-13435 GCF_003480225.1 Clostridium sp. AM34-9AC | reverse complement strand
AGATTTTTTGTACGCCGCCGCCCGCCATCGAGCAGAGTTTTACACCTAATTGGGTATAAAACAGCTTATGGCAGGCGGTGGTGTAGCCCTTATTGGAACTACACTTGTACCATTACTTTCCGGCTTATTCTAAATCAGGTTTGGATCATGGGGCAGGGAAAATCCCTGTCCAGGAGGAAAGGAGGAAATAATTGAACAGCATAATTCAGCAGATTACTGACTGGCTGAAGGGCATTCTTGTATCGGGAATCATGGACAACCTCACCAATACGTTTTCCTCTGTGAATGACCAGGTGGGACAGATCGCAACGGAAGTAGGAAAGACACCGAGTAATTTCATGCCGGCAGTCTTTAATATGGTCAGGAACCTGTCGGAATCCGTGATCATGCCGGTTGCCGGAATACTGCTCACATTCATTGCGTGTTATGAGCTGATACAGCTGATCATCAGTTATAACAATCTGGCAAGTTTTGAGACATGGTTCATCTGGAAATGGATCTTTAAGACTTTCGTGGCAGTGGAACTGATCACACACACATTTGATATCACAATGGCGGTATTTGATGTGTCGCAGAGTGTGGTGCGGCAGGCAGGAGGCATTATACAGGGAAGCACGGCAGTAGATGCCAGTACGCTGGCAACCATGCAGTCCACACTGGAGGCTATGGAGCTGGGACCGCTTTTTGCAATATTCCTACAGTCATTTATCGTGCAGTTTCTCATGTACGTACTTTCGGCAGTCATCTTTGTGATTATCAACGGACGTATGGTGGAGATCTATCTGATGGTCAGTCTGGCACCGCTCCCATTTGCAACCTTTGGAAACAGGGAACAGAGCATGATGGGCCAGAACTATATGAGAAGTCTGTTTGCACTGGGATTTCAGGGATTTTTGATCATGGTATGTGTGGGAATCTATGCAGTCCTGATCCAGTCAGTAGCATTCAGCACAGATCTGGTCTTTTTCCAGGGAACCTATAACACAACCGGAGCATCCCATGTGGGTATCGTAGTCGATCCGGTAAATAAGATCATGATTCACTGTGGCAATCCAATCCAGTATACGGTAAACTTTCGGACTTATAAGGAGAGCTACAAGGACAAACACTCCAAAATGACACCAAAAGAGGATTTAGTCATTTTTGAGAATACGCAGGAAGCAATTATTGACAAGGAAACATGGGAGCGCGTTCAGACCTTGCGAAAGACAATCCGTAGGACAGATACCATAGGCACAGCAAATCCCTTAACAGGCTTGATGTTCTGTGCTGATTGCGGGGCGAAGATGTATAACCACAGGGGCAAGGCTGGCAATGCGCGGGATTGGGCAGGGCGACCAACTGGAAAGAAACGTCCAGACCGCGACGAATACAACTGTTCCCGTTATGATTTAGGCAATCAACACTTTGATGATTATTGCACCACACACCTTATCCGTACTGCCGTTGTTAATGAATTACTGCTTGAAGCGATAAAGGAAGTTTGCGACTATGCACAGAACAACGAAGCCGAGTTTATGGCGCAAGTCTGTTCCGCTTCCGAGGACAGACAGGCAAAAGCGGCTAAAGCTATCCGACAGAGGAAACAGCGCAGCGAAAAGCGCACCGACGAATTGAGCCGCTTAATTCGCAAGCTCTACGAGGACAATGTAAATGGGCGGCTTTCAGACAAGCTCTTTGAACAAATGTTGCATGATTTTGAAGCCGAGTTAGAGGGCTTGACCGATAGTATCACACAAGACCAGCAGGAGCTTGACCGCATAAGCAGGGAAACCGTCAATGCCGAGAAGTTTCTTGCCCTTGTCAAAAAATATACGGATTTTTCCGAACTCACCCCCGCAATGATAAATGAGTTTGTTGAAAAAATCCTTGTTCATCAAGCCGAGGGCAAAGGCGCAAGCCGTACACAGGAAGTCGAGATTTTCTTTAACTTTATCGGCAAGGTAGAAATCCCGCGCAAAGAAATTGAACTAACAGAGGAAGAAAAGGCAGCATTAGCGGAACAGGAACGACGCAGGGCGAAGAAAGCCGAGTATAACCGCCGCTATATGGAGAAGAAGCGCAGACAATGGAAAGAGCAACAGGAACGGGAGAAAGAACAGCAGGAAGCTCTTGAATTACCTGCTGCTTCCACCGAGAAAGGAGAACGCATAGCATGAGAATACTCATTGACAATGGCAACACCCCCGCCGCCCCGCGCCCGTATATCGGGCATTACGGGCGGTTGCGGAAAGCCTACCTTGAACAGTACCGCCCCGACCTCTACACCGCCCTTGTCGCAAATGAGAAGCTGCATGAGCATTGCGCCGAGATTGACGAAGCCGCCCGGAGCCGGATTGACCTTATCATGCCGCAGCTTGCAAGGAGCGCGGGAGCTACCGAAGCACTCAAAGCTACCGACCCCATGAAATGGGTGGGACTGATGAACGCTTGCAGGGCGCAAGCGGAGGAAATTGCCAAGTTTGAGCTAGTCTATGTTTGACGGTCAAGAGCCGGAAAAAACGGAAATCACGCGATAGGAGCTGCCCGGACGAGGAATGGTTCATCGGGGCGGTTTCTATTTGAAAATCCTCATTTTCCCCAAGTCAAGAGCCGGGAAAAACACCCGAAAAATGCCCCTATTGCGTAACAGGGGCGCAGAAAGGAGAGTTTATGAGAACAGGGCTTACGAAGCAGGAAAAGACCACCGATATTTGGTTTGACGAGAAAAACCCGATTATCCATATCCGCACCCACAACACCGACTTAAAGAAGCGGCTTGCCGCCTACTCCGGACAGTACCCCGACCAGTGCCGCCAGACCGACGCAGACCCCGAAACGGGCTGCATGGAGTTTGAGATTGCAAAGGGGCGCTTCTCTTTCCGTCTGACCGCCCCATACAACGAGGAACGGCGGGAAGCTGCGCGGCGGTCTGCCAGAGAAAACAAGGCCACTGACAGGCTGAAATGAGGTGGATTTATTCATAACCATGTGCTATGATATTTATAGATAGTGAAACTTCCTTTCAATTTTTTCGTCTATACAAGTAACAGAGAAGAACAGGAGGCTTGTTCCATGAGAAAAAAGAGATTGATGATTGCAATAGCTTGTATCATTTTAGTAGGTATCGCGGTAATCGTATTTTTTTCACAACAGGGGAAAAAACCGTATAAGGATTTGGACGCAGCGCAGATTGTTTCCGCTAAAGTGTTATTAACACCGCCAGACAAAACGATTGAGATTGAAAATATCCAAGAATTAGTTGAATATTTGAATGATGTTGTTGTCTATAATGAGGATAATTCTTACACAGAGTATGATGGACAAGGCGTTGTTTTTACCTTGACTATGGTAGACGGTACACAAACAGATATTATGGCGTATAACCCATTTATTGTCATTGACGGTATCGGTTATAAGACAAAATATGAGCCATGTGAAGCACTCAACAGCTATGCAAATGAATTACTAAACTCTGGGACTGCCAATATAATTTTGGAAGAACCGCCCACATTAAGCGTTGTGAGTGACGAAACCGCTATCGGTGCAGTATTAGGAACTTATTCGTGGCAAAAAACAAATATTGACGGAACTGCTGAAAGCACAATAGCTGATAGCCCACACCCGTTAGAGTGCAAGGATCTGTTGTCCCCGCCATTTGAAACAACAGAAACAACAGCTACATTAAGATTTACAGAAGACCCAGATACAATTTTAAGTGTGCAGTGCTGGAGTGACGAACATTGGGGAGAGCCTGCTACAAACAGCGAAGATGTAACTATTGTTGGAAACGTACTCACTCTTAAACTGGGCGGATATATTTATGAAGTAACAGCTGAATGGAATACTGAAAATGGCTATGGCGGAACAGCAAGCTATTTTATATATTTGAAAACAGCAGACTAAAATTGAATAGCCACCCACAAGGGCAGCCGAGAAAATCGACTGTCCTTTTTCTATGCCGACAGGCAGAAAGGAGCGACCACCCATGACAAAGCCAAGAGAGAAAACCCGCGAGGAATTGACTGCCGAGATTGAGGACGGGAAGAAGAAAATCCGGCAGTTTGAAAATCGGGAAAAGATGCTGCGTCAGAAGCTATCCAAAGAGGAACGCAGAACACGCAGCCACCGCCTTATTGTCCGGGGCGCGGTCTTTGAAAGCATTGTGCCGGAAGCAAAGAACATGACCGACGAGGAAGCCGCAGCACTTCTTAGGCTTGCCTTGACGAGTGAACCAGCGCGGGAATATCTGAAAAAACGAGCCGAAAGCAGGAACGCCGAATAAATCCCTTAGGAACTAAGGGCGCACTTATACACCCTTACGGGCGTGTGCGCTCTGCCGAGGGCTTATCTTCGCACAGGGAGATTTCCCCGCGCTCCGATATGGCGGCTTTGCCGCAACAAGGGGCTGCACCCCTTGCGCCGCTTCGCGGCTATCCCTGCACACCCACAAAAACAGTACACCCGCCGTTGGCGTCTGTACCATTTTTGCGGGTTTTATTATCCTATCCGGGAGGTGATACCCATAGCCATTTACCATTGGAACATCGGCATTGTGAGCCGAGGAAAAGGCAAATCAGCCGTTGCCGCAGCCGCCTACCGAAGCGGCGAAAAGCTGACAAACGAATGGGACGGAATGACTCATGACTACACTCGCAAAGGCGGCGTTGTCCATACAGAAATCATGTTGCCGCCCCACGCACCGCCCTCATTCGCTGACCGTTCAACCTTGTGGAACAGCGTGGAGCTTTACGAGAAAGCCGGGAACGCCCAGCTTGCGCGTGAGATTGACGCAGCACTCCCCATAGAATTATCCAGAGAGGAACAGATCCGGCTTGTCCGGGAATACTGTTCCTCTCAATTTGTTTCCAGAGGAATGTGTGTGGATTTTGTTATCCACGACACCAACAGCGGCAACCCCCATTGTCATATTATGCTTACCATGCGCCCCCTTGACGAGCGCGGAGCATGGGCGGCGAAATCCAAAAAGGAATATGACCTTGACGAAAACGGCGAGCGTATCCGCTTGCCAAGTGGCAGATACAAGACGCACAAAATTGACCTTACAGGCTGGAACGACAAGGACAACACCCTCTTGTGGCGCAAGGCATGGGCTGACTATACCAACGACTTTTTGGAGAGAAACGGAAGCCCGGAGCGTATCGACCACCGCAGCAACGCCGAGCGCGGCATTGACGAAATACCGACCGTCCATATGGGCGTAGCCGCCTGTCAAATGGAGAAGAAAGGTGTAGCCACCGAGAAAGGCGAACTGAACCGAAATATCCAAAAAGCAAACCGCCTTATACGGGAAATCCGGGCGCAGGTTAGCAAGCTCAAAGAATGGATTGCCGACCTGTTCAAAGTGTGGGAAACCGCCCCGAAGCCGCCGCCGCAATCTCCCAACCTTGCAAATCTGTTGATGAAGTATTTGAGCGTTCAGAGAGAAAAGAGCCGGAAGTATTCGCAGCGTTGGCAACAACAGCACACAGCCGATGAACTGAAAACCATAGCGGCAGCGGTCAACTATCTCTCCGAGCATGGTATCTCTAATCTTGATGAGCTTGACGCTTCCCTTTCCTCTGTCAGTGATAGAGCCTATTCAATCCGGGCAGGAATGAAAACCGCCGAGGAACGCATGAAGAAGCTACAAAAGCTAATTGAATACGGGAAGAACTACACAGAGTACAAGCCCATTCACGATGAACTGAAAAAGCTGCAAAACGGCTGGACAAACAAGCGCGACAAGTACGAGGAAGCCCACCGCGCCGAGCTGACCCTATGGAACGCAGCAAGTCGCTATCTCCATGCAAATCTGCAGAAAGGAACAAAGACCTTGCCTATTGCGGAATGGGAACAGGAATATGCTGACCTCAAAACACAGAGGGACAGCGATTATACCAAACTGAAAGATACCCGCACCAATGTTTCAGAGCTTCAAAAAATCCGCAAATGCGTGGATATTGCACTCCGCGCCGACCAAGCGGAGCAGACGCAGAGCCGCACCAAACGGCATGATATAGACCGCTGAAAGGAGTTGAACTTTTATGTATTACACCCAAGAACAGATAGACCGCGCCAACCAAGCCGACCTTGTTTCTTTCCTGCAATCACAGGGCGAGCAGCTTACCCGCGCCGGACAGGAATACCGCTGGAAGCGGCACGACAGCCTGACCGTCCGGGGAAACAAATGGTACAGGCACAGCCAGAGCAAGGGCGGTGCACCCATTGATTTTGTCATGGAGTTTTTCGGCAAGAGCTTCACCGAAGCCGTTGAACTGCTGACAGGCGAAAAAGGAGCCGCCCCGCCGCTGGACAGACCAAGCCCCGCGCCCCTATCCGACTTCCGGCTACCACCCCGCAGCACCGACAACCGCATAGCGAGGAACTACCTCACAGCAGCCCGCCGCATTGATGAAGATGTGACGGGCTTTTTCTTTTCCACCGGGGATATTTACGAGGAAGCCGCCCACCATAACGCCGTATTCGTCGGCAGAGATGAAAGCGGCATACCGCGATACGCCCATCAGCGCGGCACAGCCGGGAGTTTTCGGCTTGATGTGAAAGGCAGCGACAAAGCCTTTAACTTCTGCTACCGTGGCGAGGGCGAAAGGTTGTTTGTCTTTGAAGCCCCGATAGACCTCTTATCTTTCCTCTGCCTGTTCAAAAAGGACTGGCAGAAGCAAAGCTATCTGGCGTTGGGCGGCGTGGGAGAAAAAGCCCTGTTGCGCTTTCTCTCTGACCGTCCGAACATCAAGACCGTTTTTCTCTGCCTTGACAGCGACCAAGCCGGAAGCGACGCTTGCAGCCGCTTTGCGGAGCTTGTGCCGGAGGGCTTGACCGTCCATCGGCTTATCCCTCTTTTCAAGGACTGGAACGAGGTATTGCAGCACCGGGCAGAAATCACAGACGGGAAGTATTTGCGGGAAGCAATCTACGGCTTGAAAGAGCCGCCGCAGGAAGAAACCGTTGAGATTATCCGCATGAGCGAGGTTGACACACAGACCGTTGAATGGCTATGGGAGCCGTATATTCCCTTTGGGAAAGTAACCATTGTGCAGGGCAATCCCGGCGAGGGCAAGACCACTTTTGCCCTACGCCTTGCCGCCGCCTGCACCACCGGGGGAACGCTGCCGGGAATGAAGCCCTTGCCGCCATTCCAAGTAATTTACCAGACCGCCGAGGACGGGCTGGGCGATACCGTCAAGCCACGCTTGATAGAAGCCGCCGCAGACCTTGACCGGGTGCTTGTGATTGATGAAGCCAAGCGGGAGCTTACCCTGTCCGATGAGCGCATAGAAAAGGCAATCACGCAGAACGGGGCGCGGCTGATTATCCTTGACCCCATACAGGCGTACATGGGCGAAAAAACCGACATGAACCGGGCAAACGAAGTGCGCCCCATGTTCCGCCGCCTTGCCGATGTTGCCGAGCGTACCGGGTGCGCCGTTATCCTTATCGGACATCTCAACAAAGCTGCCGGAGGGCAGAGCGCATACCGGGGCTTAGGTTCTATCGACTTCCGCGCCGCAGCAAGGAGCGTCCTGCTGATCGGGCGCGTGAAGCGAGAACCGAATGTGCGCGTTATCGTCCATGACAAATCTTCCCTTGCGCCGGAGGGCAAGCCCGTTGCCTTTTGCCTTGACCCGGAAACGGGCTTTTCATGGATAGGCGAATACGACATCACCGCCGACGAGCTGCTGTCCGGCGCGGGCGGCAACACCGCCACCAAAACCGAACAGGCGGAACGGCTGATACTGGATTTACTGGCAGACGGGAAAGAGCTTGCCAGCGAGGACATAGAGAAAGCCGCTACAGAAGCGGGCATATCCGCCCGTACCGTCCGGGCGGCAAAGAGAAACCTTGACGGGCGCATTACCTCAAAGCGCATTGGCGCGGCATGGTATCACGCTCTTAAAAAGTGAAACGGCAAAATCCAAGTGGCAAAACCCAGATACCTTGCCACTTTGCCACTTCGCCACTTCAACCTCAAAACCACCGCCCCATGTATGACCGCATGGGGCTTTTCTCATGGAAAGGAGAGCCTATGAACAACGACACCAGCAACCGCAGCACCCCCGCAACCGCTTCCCCTCTGACCGTAAAGGAAGCCGCGCCACCTGTAATGATAAAGAAAATCGGAAAGACCACCTACCGCGTCAAAATCCATTTCAGTGAAACGAGCAAAGAAACCATGAGCGACAAAATCAAGCGTCTGATTTTGAATGACAGCGAAAAAAGTTCTTAAACACCCTTGACAAAACGTATCAGAGTATTCGGTTTTGGGAGGAACTACAGGATAAACGACCCTGTTGATTAATCCGTCATTTTCTAATTCTCTAAGTTGCTGGGTAAGCATTTTGGGAGTTGCAGATTTAATGAGCTTTCCTAATTCATTAAATCTAAGTGTTTTTCCAATGAGATGCCATAGGATAAGTGACTTATATTTACCACCTATAAGCTGAAGGGTTGCTTCTACTGGACATTGGAAAGATTGACATGGTTTCATTATATACGACCTCCTGAAATTTGAATCCATAGTATCATTTTGGGTAGTATGGCACTTAAAAGTGCGTACTTGTAAAAAAGAAATACTGTGATAGCATTATAGCGTACTTGTTGAGCAGGCACAACAAAAATGTATTAAAAATGAAAGTGAGGAATATTTTTATGGAGTTTTTATCTTTAGCAAAACAGAGATGTTCTGTAAGAAAGTATAAAACTGATGAGATTGAAAAGGAAAAATTGGACAAAATTCTGGAGGCTGCCAGAATTGCTCCAACAGCAGCAAATGCTCAGTCGCAGAGACTGTTAGTAATTAGTAGCCAAGAAGCAAAAGAAAAATTGTCTAAAGGAGTAAATTATCATGGCGCCCCGTTGGCTATCATTGTATGTGGGGATCATTCAGATGTTTTTGTGCGTCCGTTTGATAAAAAGGATATGGTAAGTGTTGATGCAACAATAGTTGCGGATCATATAGTATTAGAAGCAGAGGATTTAGGACTTAGTTCTTGTTGGCTTACATATTTTGATCCTGAGATTATCAGAAATGAGTTTAATATTCCAAGTAACCTTGAACCAATAGCAATTATTGCGGTGGGATATGCTGACACAGAAAAGGCATCACCAGACAGACATTCAAAGGATAGAAAAGCGCTTGAAAGCCTTGTTTGTTACGAAACTTTTTAAGCATATTAAGAAATAAAAGAGATTGTGTTTAAAGATGGAAAACTTGTCTGAGACACAGCGAAGTAAATAAAATGAATAATATAGGAAGTCAGTAGTGTGTGAATAAACTGCTGGCTTCTTTTTTGATAGATACAGTCACTCCCAGAGAGTGTGCAGGATAGTAAAGTAATAATATCAACATGACGATATAGAAAATGCAGGGAAGAAAATATTGATATAAAGGAGGTTATAGCTATGCAGATTAGTGGATATTCCAGTGCCGCAATGTTGGCATATCGTTCTTCTGGTATGAAGCAAAAAGCAGGCACAGTGAAAATGCAGGATTTTTCTCAGATGGTACAGAACACAAGCGCACAGGCAACAAGCCAAACAGATAAGACAGCGGCGACAAAAGAAGTCTCCGAAGTTGATGAGATGGCAGCGTTCAAGCAGGAAATCTATGAGGAACTGGCTGAAATTGATAAAATGAACTCCTCGGCTATTTTGTCCAATTCTGTACATATCACAGAAGATGGATTCAAAAGAATGAAGGAAGATCCCGCCTATCGCAAAGAAATTATGGATTGGCTTCGTGCAGATGCAAGAGCTTCTCATGGGGTTCCATTTGGTGTCCATGTTACAACAACAATTACAGGAGCTGGAGCAACTTGCTACGGGGCAAATGTTTACCATGATGATAGTGCAGCAACCAAAGCCGCTAAAAAGGATTTGGCTGATAAGAAGGCAGAAGGTTCATTTTATCATTCAGATCGCACCTATGCTGACCGTAGAGCTGCACAGCGCAAGAGGGACAGAGAGTATGTGGCAAGTGAACGCCAAAAGCGGGAACTCATGCAGAAGATGACACTGGAAAAGAGTATTGACCAAAAGGCACAGCGACAATTACTCGATCAGAAGGCTCTTGCACAGAATGTAGTTGACCAGAAGTATGTTCAAGATTACTTGCTGGGAATGCAAGAAAGTAAAAGCTGGAACATTTGAGTATAAATAAATTCATTTATACTTTTATGTAATAATTATGGAAAGGAGAATCCAAAGACAGGGTTAAATTATTTGTCGATAAAGGGAAATGAGGCACAAGGAGTTTCGGTAATCATAACATCCGATAAAGATATAGAGACGCTGAATAAATTAGCTGATGAATTTCAAAAATATCCGGTAAGTTCACAGCGGTCTACGGCAGAATTATATGCTTTACTTGAGATATCAGGAAATCTGAAACGTGAAAAAGATGGTTTTACATTTTTGACTCCGAATGGAATTACATATATTCCGTATGACGGTGATTCTAGTAAAGCATGGAAAATTGATATGTCGGGTTCCTGTTATGCTACTGCCAGAAAATGTTTAGCGGCAGAAAATGATTGTGCAGACATAAGTACATGGACGAAAATTTTGAAAGGAATAAAGATATATATACAAGTATGAAACTAATAGTATGAACAGACAATGATATTCTGTATTTTAGAAATATAATATTTTTTGGAACAGACAGAGAAAAAATCAGAATCTTGCAGACAAGCAGATTGCACTGACAAAAGGCGGAACATTAAATTTAACTATTTTAACATTAGATGGTTATGGTGTTCAAATTCAGAGTCGGGGTGTTAATGTATTGCTGAATACCAGTATCGGCTGGAAATATGAAATGACTCCGGCAGAATTTCCAAGAAAAATTTTATTCCATTTACTGGAATGAATATAACGCAGTAAAGAATGGAGGGATTATAAATATGGTAAATATGGTAAATACCGCTGTAAATAACAATATTTATGCAGGAAGAAAATCTGGTTCAAAATATAATCAATCACAGGATTTTCAACAAAAGGAAGTATTAGAGGTACCGGATGGTGCAGCAGTTAACAAATATGCAAATGTTCAAGAAATCTATGAGGCATTAAAATATAACGCGTCATATAGAGTAGATAAACAGGAGCAGGATGAAATTGCTGAGAAAGAAATTCAAAATGAAGAACCAGAAATAAGCAATGATTCCAGTGAAAAAATGACAGCATGGTACCAGGGGGTTCCTTTGAAAGAATGGGCATTAACGGATCCTAAATACACGGATTCAGAAACGGGAATTTCATGGTATATTAGAGACGGAAAATATCCGTATATGGTAGGTGAGGATGCAGAAAAGTTCCGAAAACTTTGTGAAGAATCCGGGGAGTTCCCTCTAAAGAAATTTGGGGAAATGACGGGATTAATACAGAAATTAGATGACAATACAGTAGCGTATGTGGGTGATAACGGAATTGCAGTTAAATCGAAAGATGGGAAAGAGATGTTTGTGGACACATCAGGCTTGTCATATGATATTCTTATGGATATGTTCAGAAATTTGCCTAGAAATGGGAATTTTTTCAGCAATAAGTATTGGTCAGATAATATACAGAAAGCACAGGCTCGGAGCTGATGATACGTTATATTGCAAGAGTGTGTATGCTTGGACTCCGATAGGAGAAAGCAGATTGGTTCTGATTGACAGAAGAATCATATGGTTTTAGGATTGATTTTTTCAATCATAGGATTTATGGAGCGCAAGGAAAATGACTTTGGGGTTGTAAACGAGTGTGATGATATGGGGCTGGGAGAACAAGTTATTTTATCCGATAAAAAAAGCAATATAACGATGCAATCAAGGCTTATGAGCATACCGGTAACGGTGTAAGCTGGTCGCAGTTTGAATGGAAAACTTACGATACACAGATGACAGTCACATTTGAGGATTCGGTGAAAGTTGAAAGCATTTCAAAAAATGGAAAGTTTAAGTGTATTATGGAGCCATATCCGGGTAATGAATTAGATTTTTAAAAAGTATTTCATGTAGGAGTCAGAGCATATTACTGACTCCTATGCAGAAAGGAGAACAATTTTATGAGTATAACGAAAGTTGGAAGTTCCTATAATTTCATTTATAACACAAAGACAGGTAAATTATCTACAAAAGATGGCAGCAAAAATGAATTTGTTGATTTTTGCAATGGAGATGTAAAGGGAGAAGATACAGAGACACTGAATCATTTTGATGAGCATACAAGATATCAGTTTACAAGAATGCTGTTTGCATATGGAACCGGAATGACCGGACAGAATCCTTTTGCCAATGATGAGAAAGTCGAGATTACAGCGGATATAGACAGTGCAACCCATACTTCCTTTTATGTGAATGGGCAGAAAGCGTTTACGGCAATTACGGGTATGTCATATCTCCCATCCGAGATTCAAACCTTTGGAACCGTACAGCAGCCATTTAAAACCAGAGGGTACAAACCATATGATCCCAGTACAAACAGTATCACGATTGGGGTTGGAAGCAGATTTAATCTTGGAAATGGATACAGCATGACGGTACAGGAAGATTTTGTCTGGGGCGAGGGCTATGGAAACGGAAGCAAGGCAGATGATGAAAGATGCAATATGATGATAGGTGGTCTGAGCTCCCTGATACATTTTGCGGATCAGCAGTATTTTTCAAGTATGACAGATACATACACCGATTATATTTTAGATTTTCTTGCGTCACAGGGAGTGGATACAAGCAGAGAATTTGTGATAAACGGGACACATTGCGAACTGGTAAATGGGAAAATAAGTGAAGTTGGTAACGATTATGTGGTGCCTAGTTCCATTCAGCAGAAAGCAGTGAAAAGATATGAAGAAAGTATGTCACAGCTTTTGAATAGCGGAACTTGGTATAGATGGTCATAAAAGTAATAGATCACTTGGACCGTTATGGAGAGTGAATAGATTCCGAATGACAGAGGAAAGGACAGCATATCTGCAACAGGAAAAAGAATTTTATACAGTGTTGGCATCCAAAATAGGAGAATAATTTTATGCATGATGCAAAAATGATATTGAGATAGGAGGAGTTCCATATGAAATTAGGGAAGAAAACAAAGACTGAAAAAGGAACATTTATGGCATATGCTTCTTGTTCATGTACTTGCTTCTGCGTATGTAAGTGCCAGAACTGTAATAGATCATTGGGGAGAAGAAAATAGAAATGGAAATAAACAATACTGGTTCTACATATGGGGCAGCATTTCGTCAAAAACCGATTTTTTTCATGTCTGGAAAGGAAACAGTGGCATTTTTTGAAGGAAAACTGAAGAAAAATATGACACTTCAGGAAGATTCCTGTACACTTGGCAGCAATGACACTTATCGCAGACAGCATACCACTTATGAGGTTTCGGACAAGAAGAAGGGAAGTACGTTTCTGGATCTGGATTTTCTGATCAAGGACGAAACCAGCAG
>NZ_QUIU01000042.1:13253-13811 GCF_003480225.1 Clostridium sp. AM34-9AC | reverse complement strand
CCGGAAACACGCTGGATTGTAGAGAAGATTTTTGACCTTGCTGTACATGGGCGTGGAGCCGCCAGCATTACACGGATTCTGGTGGAGGAAAAAGTACCTACCCCCGGCTGGCTGAACTATGAAAGATACGGGACTTTCGCTAATATCTACGCCGGTGCGCCCGCAGAAAAAGCCTATGCGTGGACGATTGCACAGGTCAAGAGCATTTTGAAAGAGGAAACCTACATCGGTCACAGCGTTCACAACAAGCAGAGCAACATTTCATTCAAGAACAAGAAAAAGGTGCGGAAGCCGCAGGAAGAATGGTATCGTGTGGAAAATACCCACGAAGCCATCATTTCCGAAGAAGTGTTCCAAAAAGTTCAAGAGCTGATTGCAAGCAGACGCAGGAAACGCAGAAACGGTACGACACAGATTTTCGCAGGATTGATAAAATGTGCAGACTGCGGATGGTCTTTAGCCTATGGGGAAAACAAGCAGAACAAAAACCCATACGGGTACTACCATTGCAGCAAGAACGGACAGGGATTACGCCAGTGTTCCATGCACTATATCCGC
>NZ_QUIU01000042.1:12612-13039 GCF_003480225.1 Clostridium sp. AM34-9AC | reverse complement strand
CGACAGGGAAAGAAACTCTGCGAAGAAAAAGCAGGCTGCGGAGCTGAAAAAGGCAGAGAAGCGTAAAGCCGAGGTTGACGGGCTGTTTGCTAAAATGTATGAGGACTGGTCTGCCGGACGCATAACCGAGTATAACTTCAATATGCTGTCCGAGAAGTACCAGAACGAGCAAAAGGAGCTTGAAACAAAAATAAGACAGCTTCACGAAATGATGGAAGCCGCCGTACAGACCGCAGCGGATGCTGAAAAGTGGATTGCCCTAATGAAACAGTATGTCAACCCTGTGGAGCTGACCGCCGAACTTCTGAACACTCTAATTGAAAAAATAACCGTCCACGAAGCTGTCAAGGGCGAGGATGGAAGCCGTGAGCAGGAAGTAGAAATCTACTACCGCTTCATCGGCAAAATCGACTGACCTTTCTTTTTT
>NZ_QUIU01000042.1:0-12602 GCF_003480225.1 Clostridium sp. AM34-9AC | reverse complement strand
CTACTACCGCTTCATCGGCAAAATCGACTGACCTTTCTTTTTTTACCCAACAATATCTTTAATTAAGGGAAACGGGCGTGTGTCTGCCGGATGTATCCGTCTATTCGGAACTCTGCCAGATCCTCGGTATCAGCATCAATGAATTCCTGGCAGGAGAAGATATTGTCCGGGAAAATATTGCCAAAAAATCGGAAGAAAATATTATCGGGCTGGCAACGGACAGTAAGCAGAAGCAAAAACGATTGAAATACATTATAGATATTCTGCTTGTCACGGCGGCGATTGTTGTTTTGACGGTCGGAATCATGATATTCCGGAAAAATATGCCACAGAACTTTATCGTTCCGGTGGACAAGGACAGTATTGAAATGAAAACGGCGGAAATGCTGTCAGGCGTAGACGGTGCCTTTATGTATAAATACACGGCAACGAATGAATTTAAAACTCTATATATTCATATTTGGCAATACCGGGAGGGAAAGCTGGTAGACAGACAAAGGGCAGGGCTTTCGTATGAAGGAATGGATTCACCGCAGAATGGAACGATTATTATTGTACCGCAGTTTAAGGATCGTACCGTGAAAATTATTATTGCAGATGATGAATCGCAGGGAGATATGCTAATCCCAATCCTGGAGGATGTTCCGGAAGGAGAGCACTATGGATATGGAAGAGCTGCAACGGAAATTCAGGAGAAAACAGATATTGTCTATGATGAACAGCAGCCGCTTCTTGCGCTGATCTATGATAATGACGAAGCGAGAACTTTTGATTTTAGTTATATTGTGAACGACCAGCTGGATGCCCTTGAAATGGATGATTATGTGTACTATTTTTCTTTTGAGTTCCGAACGGAATAGATAAATAAACCCCATTCCGTGAAAACAGAATGGGGTTCGTTTTTAGTTTGCTGCTTTTGCCTTTTTCTCTCTCTTTAAAAACAGGTACATACAGATACCGGCAAAAGCAATCGTTGCGACGATCAGTATCGGCAGTACCGGTATGGAACGGATATCTGTATTGATGAGCTTCAGTCCCTGATACAGTGTGAAGACACCGAATACTGAGAAGATGGCGAAGGCGAGAGTATTGAGCAGTCCTTCCGGAGTCCTGCTCTTTAACAGATAGCCTAAAAGCATTCCCAGGATGTCTGCTAGAAACAGTCCCAGAGAACAGCCGAGCCATACGATCAGTGCGGAACTCATACCTTCATTGGCACCAAAGGTGATGGCGGTAAGCTGTGTCTTGTCTCCGAGCTCTGCTACGAAAAAGGTACAGAAAACCGCAAGCGGTGCAAACCGGATTCCGGATCTGCCGCTGCCCTCATCTTCTTCATCATTGCTGCCTGCAAGTGTGGATGCGGCAAAATACAGAAATGCAAGTGCAGCAATGACCTTGATGAGCCAGGCAGGGATGAATTCGCTGACAAGCCCGCCGGCGAGAACGGCCAGGCCGTTCAGCACCAGGATTGCGGCAGCGGTTCCCAATATAATATCTCTTAATTTGTATTTCGAAGTAAGGGCGATCAGCATAAGCTGTGTCTTGTCGCCCATCTCTGCGATGAATTCCGTGAGAAATACCTTAAAAAACAATATCATTTGTATGGCCCTCATTTATCTGATTATGATATACACTGCATATACTGCGTAAAGAGCCACCATACAGAAGCCTTCGACTCTTCCGATTTTCTTTTTGCTTCCTGCAAAGATCCATACACACACAGTAAATGCGATCAGCACACACAGATCAATGATGTTTTCCGTAATGATGCTGATGGGGCTGATGGCGGAAGCGATACCCAGTACCATCAGAATGTTAAATACGTTGGAACCGATGGCATTACCCAGTGCCATATCGACTTCATTTTTTCTGGCTGCAACAATGGAAGTCACAAGCTCCGGAAGGGATGTACCGATGGAAACGATGGTAAGTCCGATCAGTGTCTGGGTCATTCCCAGGTCACTAGCGATTCTGGATGCAGCATCGACAGTGAGATCCCCACCGAAGGCGATCGCAGCAGCACCGCCGATGATGAAAATAATGCTGAGCGGCACGGAGATCAGCTTGATCTCTTCATCGGAACCGCCCTCAATCTCTACTTTTTTTCCTTCTTTATTTGCTTTTAAGGCAATTCTGATCATGTAGAAGATATATCCGGCAAAAAGACCTATGAATATCACACCATCGAAATGTCCCAGTGTCATTTTGGCCGGATCACCAAGTCCGATAATTCCCAAAAGCAGTAAAAGACCGGCGCAGATCAGGGAGAGGGGGATGTCTCTCCGGATAGTTTCCCGCGCAACCTCAACAGTGGCGATCATTGCACATACGCCGATCACGACCATCAGATTAAAGATATTGGAACCGACGACATTACTGACTGCAAGTTCATTATTGCCTGCGAGGGAAGCCGATACACTGACCGCTGTCTCCGGAAGAGAGGTTCCCATTGCTACGATGGTAAGTCCGATAATGATAGATGGAACATGCAGTCTCTTCGCCACACTGGAGCTTCCTTCTACGAAAAAGTCCGCACCCTTAATAAGCAGTATAAAACCGATTACAAGGAATACAAGAACAAGGGCAAACGGGGCATTGTTAATAAGTTTCTCCATGTTTTTCTCCTTTGCGTGATCCATTACAGTGTTGTCAGCCGAAAGCTGTGCGATGATAACTACCGACAGAGATAAAAAAGACTCATGTATATCAATTATCTGCCAGTGTGTATTATACACAGACCGTTAAGAGATATACATGAGTCTCATTATTTAAGATTTGCCAGATTATACTCTAAAATTATAACCAGAATGTTGACAAATCACACCTTCGTGCTAACTACTCCCTCATGGAATATTCATTTCTTGATAAATAATATCAAAAAGAATTGCAGGTGTCAACAGCTGAATGAAGAAATCTTAGAGGGATGTTTTGCATTATTGGTTTGCGCTGTCTGCATCAATTACCGATTGAATCTGCTGCATCAGAGAGTCATAGTTATCCTGGTTATCAATGCCCCCAAGGATCGGATCCCCTACAATATTGCCATTTCTGTCGACAAGTATTGTTGTAGGAAATGCCATAATATCAGAAGCATATTTACCTGCATCGGAAGCAGAGTCAATGGAAAGATTGCGGTACTGTGCACCCTGGCTTTCAAGAACGGCGGCAGCTTCTTTTATGGCGGCTTCATTGCCGTCGAAGGTTTCGGTATTGATGCCGATTACTTCGCCCCCCATTTCTTTGAGCGTATTGTTTAATTCGTTCAGCATAGACAACTCAGCAACACAGGGCTTACAGCCGGTAAACCAGAAATTGACAACGGTTACTGCATTGGCGGAAAACAGGCTTTCATCGACAGAATTACCATCAAAATCCTGACCGGAGAAATTCCGGAAGGGAGAGTCAGCTTCGGAATTGTTTCCCGGAGCAGTATGATCGGCTGCGGTAGTTCCCTGTTCCAGTCCTGCGATCTGTTCTTCGATTTTCCGTATGGTTTCCATATCATCCGTAAGTGTTTTCCATTCATCCTCTGTAAAGGAGTCCTTGTTTGCTTCGGCGGTATCAGCCAGATAATCAGCATAATTTCCGCTGGGATCAGCATTACTTTTGCTCATCATGCCGAATAGCTTGTTCCATACAGCCTCATGATCTGCAAAAATCTGATTCTCCTGCTGATACAGATCATTCAGCGCTGTGTTGGAGCTGTCTGCGGATACGGTGCCGGTTTCCGTCAGAGACTCATTGGTTTTGTCTGTGCCGGCGGCATCCGTTGCGCCGCAGGCTGTAAGCAATAAAGCTATGCACAGTGTTAAAATAGTAAGGAATTTTTTGTTTGTTTTCATGATCGATTTCTCCTTTAAGTAATAGTAATAAGATTATTTTCCCATAAACCGGTAATGGATCGCATCCTTGGGACAAGCCTTGATGCAGGCTCCGCACCGTATGCATTCCGGATGATCCGGATGCTTGCACACATCCACATCCATTTTGCATACCTTTGAACATTGACCACAACCGATACATTTGCTGTCCTCCACCTTGATTTTAAGAAGGCTGACCTTATTAAACAGTGAGTAGATCGCGCCAAGAGGACAGATCCATTTACAGAAGGGTCTGTAAAATAAAATGCTTAACACGACAACTGTGATCAAAATAAAGCATTTCCAAGTAAAGAGTTTTCCAAGTGCGGACCGTATGGCTGCATTTCCCAGGGAAAGCGGGATGGCTCCCTCCAGAACGCCCTGTGGACAAATATATTTACAGAAGAAAGGGTCGCCCATTCCTATAGAGTTCGTTACGAGCAGCGGCAGAAGGATAACGAAAACGATAAGAATCATATATTTCAGATATCTTAGCGGCTTCAGTCCGGCTGTGGAAAATTTTTTTCCCGGGATTTTATGAAGTAAATCCTGAAACCATCCAAACGGACACAAAAATCCACAGATAAATCTTCCAAGTGTCACACCCAGTAAAATAAAAAATCCCGTGACGTAATATGAAAATTTAAATCGGGAGGATCCGATCACCGCCTGAAATGCGCCAATGGGGCATGCTCCAGTGGCAGCAGGACAGGAATAACAATTTAATCCCGGTACACATACGGTCTTAGCGTTTCCCTGATATATTTTGCCCTTAAAAAAATTAGGGATGTGAATATTAGTAAGCAGTGTGGCAGCAGCCTGTATCCACCCGCGTATCCCGGCTGTCTGCCCTGACAGTGATTTTTTTCTCTTATCCAATTCCGACACACTCCAGACATAATTTTATTGCTTTACTAAGCACGACAGCAGCTTCGCCTCTGACTGCACCGTAGCCGATCATAGTGATCCCGGTGACGAGCAGAACGATCTGAGATATTTTTCTGCACTTCAAGTTATTGTTACTCCTTTCGATCGTGGTATTTATTGACCAGCTGACTTCGCTATTATACAATAATTGTTGTAAAATCTTTGTTAAGGCGGGAAGGAATTTTGAGATTATTCATTGTTGAGGATGAAAAAGAAATATGTGATACAGTTGCGAAAAGTCTGTATGACGCAGGATATGAGGTGGATACCTGCTATGATGGGGAAGAAGCTCTTGCAGGTATCCTGACGGAGAACTATGATCTGGTCGTTCTTGATCTGAATCTGCCCGGCATGGATGGAATGGAGATCCTGAAGGAACTCAGGCAGGAAAATGAGGAGACGAAGGTTCTTATATTATCTGCAAGGGGGCAGATAGCGGATAAGGTTGAGGCGCTGGATGCAGGGGCAAATGATTATATGGAAAAACCATTCCATCTACAGGAGCTTGAGGCACGTATCAGAAGCCTGACCAGAAGGAAGTTTGTGCAGAAGGATGTATGTCTGGAAAGCGGTGAGATAAAGTTCGATACCGTAAGGCGTGAGGCTTATGCAAAAGGAGAAATGGTATCCCTGACAAGAAAAGAAAATGGTATTCTGGAATATCTGCTTCTGAACATGGGCAGGCCGGTAAGCCAGGAGGAATTGATGGAGCATGTCTGGGATGCATCTGTGGATAGCTTTAGCGGAGCGATCAGAGTACACATGTCTTCCCTTAGAAAAAAGCTTAAGGCTGTGCTGGGATATGATCCGATTCTGAACAAGGTGGGAGAAGGATATAAAATACGAGAGGAGTCCGATAGATGAAAAAAATGTCGCTGCAATGGAGACTTACCTGCATCATTACATTATATATAGCGGTGATATGTGGATGCGTGACGATGCTCGTCTATAAAAACGGTGTATATTATATGGATTCTCTGCAGGAGGCTGTGGATACACAGGGAGATGATCAGCCGGACGATGCGGAGGAAATATACATCAGCATTCCGGAGGACAAATGGGATGAGTTCGCCAATGACTTTTCTGTTCAGGTGTATAATAATAAGGCGGATTACAGGAAAAACAGCCTGATCATTTCAGCAGTATTGGCTCTTCTGGGTGGAGTGGCTACCTATTTTATAAGTGGGCATGCACTCAGACCGATCAGAGAGCTTTCTGACAAGATCGAAAAGGTGCAGGCGCAAAATCTGGCAGATTCACGGATAGAAGAAAACCAGGTGAAGGAACTGAACCAGCTTAGCGTTTCGTATAACCGTATGCTGGAACGCCTCTCGGATGCATTTGAGATACAGAGACAATTTACTGCAAATGCAGCCCATGAGCTTCGTACGCCATTAGCCCTGATGCAGGTACAGCTTGATTTGTATCATTCCAACAGTCATCCGGACAATGATGCAGACACGGTACAGATGATAAAGATGGTTACCGAACAGAACGACAGACTCAACAAAATGGTAAAGACACTTCTCGACATGAGTGAGCTTCAGACAGTAGGACGGGATGATGAAATCATCTTAGATGCTCTGGTGGATGAGGTTTTGGAGGATCTGGAACCTCTTGCAGAGGGCAAAAATATAAGACTGATCGGAAAATGCAAGGATATAACGATGGTCGGAAGTGACATCCTTATTTACCGGCTGGTATACAATCTTGTTGAGAATGCCATAAAATATAATCATTCGGGCGGGCAGGTCACAGTAACCGCAGACCGGAAGGAAAAACATGTGTATCTGTCAGTGGAGGATACGGGAGCCGGAATCCCTGAGGAACTTAAGGAGCGCGTGTTCGAACCGTTTTTCCGGGTGGACAAATCCAGAAGCCGGGAGCTTGGTGGAGTAGGGCTGGGACTTGCCCTGGTTCGTGAAATTGTAAGAGTGCATGATGGCAATATTACGGTGAAGTCCAATCCATCCGGAGGGACGATCTTCGAGGTGGTTTTGTAAATTGTAGCAGAACAGGGTGTTTGAAGAAGTATGATCAGAGTATTACAAAAAGCAGATATCGAACGAGTTGTTGATATATGGTTAGATACCAACTTAAAAGCACATTATTTTATTCCGGGTCAATATTGGAAAGATAATATTAATTTAGTGAAAGAAATGTTGCCACAGGCAGAGGTCTATGTGTATGAGAATGACTGCCAGATAGAAGGCTTTATAGGGTTAAATGATGAATATATGGAAGGCATTTTTGTTCGTGATGAAATGCAGTCGCAGGGTATAGGTAAGCTCCTGTTGAATTTTGTAAAAGAAAAAAAGACAAAATTATACTTAAATGTTTACCAAAAGAATACACGTGCAATTCACTTTTATCAACGAGAAGGTTTTGAAATTCAACGAGAAGGATTGGATGAAGTTACCAGAGAAAAAGACTATGTAATGGTATGGCAGTGTGGAAATTCTTTGTAGGAAGAGTGGAGATTCCCAAATTGTCGAAAACATTGCAGGAGAAAGTAAATGAGAACAGAAAGCGTCGAACTTACCGTTTTATGCTTAATACATAAAAATGGCAGATACTTGTTACAGGACAGAATAAAAAATGACTGGAAGGGATATACACTTCCGGGAGGTCATATCGAGCCGGGGGAATCCATCGTGGATGCGGTGATAAAAGTTGTGGTGAAACGGAAAAAAATAATTTATAGAGGGGAATGAAATAATGGAGAAATTGGTTATTGTCGATGGTGAATCATACAAAGATTGGATAACAGAAATATCAAATGAATTTAAAAGGAGCCAAATTCGTGCAGCGGTAAAAATAAATGATGAAATGCTACGTTTTTATTGGAAACTTGGAAAAGATATTTCAACCATGAGCAAGCAATAATATCCTTGTGCCGGAAATCGTCCACAAGCTGTGGACGATTCGACTATCGTTTTTAGAATTCCTTGGGGACATAATAGAACAATAATAGACAAATGTAAAAACAATGTGGATAAGGCATTGTTTTATGTGAGAAAAACACTAGAAAATAATTGGTCTCGTGATGTCCTGGTAAATTTTTTAGATACGGATTTATTTGAAAGACAAGGAAAAGCTATAACAAATTTTGCAAATACATTACCTTCAGTGCAAGGTGATTTGGGCAGGCAATTACAAAGGATCCGTACAATTTTGATTTTTTGACATTACGGGAACAATATGATGAAAAGGAATTAAAGGATGCATTAATTAATAAAGTAAACAACTTTCTAATAGAACTCGGAACAGGATTCGCTTATATGGGGCGCGAAGTCCGTATCACAGTGGGGGAAGTAGAGAAATTCATCGATATGTTGTTTTACAATACACAAAGACATTGCTATGTAGTTGTAGAAATTAAGACAGGTAAATTTGACTCATCTTATGCCGGACAGCTTGGAACGTATGTTGTCGCAATTAATCACCAAATGAAAACAGAGAATGATAATCCAACTTTAGGATTGTTAATCTGTAAAGATATGGATAAAGTCGAGGCATAGTATGCACTGGAATCAACAAGTCAACCTTTGGGAATATCCAGCTATGAATTATCTAAGTTGATACCAGAAGAATTTAAGGGAAGCTTGCCTACAATTGAAGAGATTGAGGCAGAATTGAAAGATTAAAATCCTTGCAAAGGAAACATCGAAGTATATTTTCAATGATGAGGAGGAAAATGAACTCAACTGACAAATTTTAGTTTTAAATGGTTAGGAAAATTGAGGCCTGTGGAGTGGAAAAGGATACAATGATAAATAATTTAATCATTAGACAAGAGACCGAAGAAGATTATAAAAAAACGGAATTAATGATAATGAGAAGCTTTTGGAATAAATATTGGCCCGGATGCACGGAGCATTTATTGACTCGCATTATTCGTGATTCTCAAGAATACATACCGGAAATAAGCCGAATTGCAGAAATTGATGGCCAGATTGTCGGAGCCATATATTACACAAAAGCGTGGATCGTAGACGGAAAAAGTAGGCATGAAATTGCTACATTTGGACCATTAGCAGTTGAACCAACATGGGAAGGAAACGATATCGGTGGAGCGCTTATGCGTGAAACAATAAAACTGGCCCAAAAGCAGGGAATAGCTGGAATTGTAATTATTGGAGAACCTTATTATTATCCGCGTTTTGGATTTGAGAGAGCTTCCAAATATAAAATTACAGATGCCAGGGGAAAATCATTTGATGAAATAATGGTATTACCATTAAATGCTGATTTTTCATTAATCAGAGGAAAGCTCATTGAAAGTTCTGATTTTGAAAAGCTCGGTGATGAAGCAGCGTTGCTTAGAATCAGTGAAGAGTTTCCCGAGTACCGCAAAGTAAAAGTTAAGGAGGGTTTTATGCAGATTTTTGAGCAACATTTAGGTGTGGTTGAATCTGTAGAAAATGATATATATAATGTACGTTATTGGGAAAAACTCATTCCTGCAAAATTGGCGGGGGATATTAATGAAAAACCAAAGGCAGGAAGTGATGTTAGGTTTAAATGGAACCATGGGGGAGAGTCGGAAATCACAATGGTGTTTAAAAATCTATTAGAAGAATAATGCGAAGGTATAGGAGAAAAGAAATAATGAAAATCTACATAGATTTTGACGATGTATTATGTGAAACCGCTGAATATTTTACGAAAATTGCAAAAGAAATGTTCGGTATTGACGTTCCTTACCGGCAGGTTCAGTTTTTTAATCTCCAGAAATCATTTGATCTAAATGATGAGCAGTATGAAGCTCTAATGAAGGCAGGGCATTTGCCGGAAAATCTACTGAATTACGAGGAGACTCCGGGGGCTTCCGAAGCAATTAATAAGTGGGTGGATCAGGGACACGAGGTTTTTATCATTACCGGAAGGCCGTTCAATTCCTATGAACCATCGAGGAAATGGCTTGACGAACATCATTTGGAAAGAGTTCCCTTGTTCTGTGTAGACAAATACGGGCGCGAAACAGCGAAACAGGATTATAGATATAATATGACATTGGCGGAACTTTACAACATGACCTTTGATTTTGCGGTAGAGGATTCTCCGGCGGCGTTTGAGCATGTAATGCATTTTGACAACTGCAGGATAGCCGTGTTCGACCGGCCATGGAACAGCCGGGCAGAGCTTCCCAATGACAGATTTGTGAGATGTACGGACTGGCAGGAGATTGACCGGCTGTTTGAAAATAGGGAGATAACCAAATGACACGTGAGGATTCCATCAGACAAATAGAAAACTATCCCCCATTCAATGAACAGGAAGAAAAGGACAAAGCTTTGATCCTGGGATGGATCAGGAACAATGAGAACGCATTTTCCAGAGAAAATACAGTTGCGCATATTACGGCTTCCGCATGGGTGGTAAATAAGGACAGAAGCAAGGTACTTATGGTATATCATAATATTTATAATTCCTGGTCCTGGTTGGGAGGACATGCGGATGGGGAGACGGATCTGCTGTCCGTTGCCATCCGGGAAGTGAAAGAGGAGGCGGGAATTTCCAATGTGAGACCGGTATCAGAGGAGATTTTCTCTCTGGAATCTCTGACAGTGGATGGACATGTGAAAAAAGGGAACTATGTGTCCAGCCATTTGCATCTGAATATCACGTATTTACTGGAGGCAGATTCGGAAGAGCAGGTATCCGTAAAAGCCGATGAGAATAGTGGAGTGATGTGGTTCTCTCCGGAAGATGCTTTGGAGAAATCTACGGAACCGTGGTTCGTGGAACATATTTATTCAAAACTCATTAAGAAAATGGGTATATGAAGTTGGAAAAAACGGAGAATGACCTATGATAAATTTTTTAAAGGCAGCGCCTGTCGTGTTCCTGATCGGAACCATGGTCACGGCTATTTTATATCAAAAAACTTTGTTAGAAATCTGGCTGACGATTGCCATTACCTTTGGAACCACTGCTTATCATTTTATCATGCGATGGGTGGTAGCATTTATCTACAATTCTATCATGCATAACAGGGCAGATTACAGAAAACACTGGTATCAGGTAAGTAAATCCGAAATGAAATTATATGAAAAGCTGCGTGTGAAAAAATGGAAGAATTGTATGCCTACCTATAATCCCAGCCTGTTTGATCCGAGACAACACACCTGGGAGGAAATAGCGCAGGTCACATGTCAGGCGGAACTGGGGCATGAGACGATCGTAGTGCTCAGCTTTGCACCGATTGTGGCAGGTCATTGGCTGGGTGGATATCCGGCATTTATCATTACATCGATCCTTGCGGCCATGTTTGATATGATGTTTGTGATCATGCAGCGATATAACAGGCAAAGGATTCTGAAACTGATAAAATAGAATGGATACTTGATAGAAAAGGATATTTGATAGAGAAAGAGGACGGCATGACTAAATATAAATATGGGAATCCGGAGGCTCCCATTGTTTTGATCCAGCCCGTGGGAGATCATGATCTTCCGGAAATAGAGGGCGAAGTGGCACAGATCCGGAAACTGACAGCATTGGATTTTCAAATGATTGCGGTGAAGGTGGATGACTGGAACCTCGATCTGTCTCCGTGGCGATCACCGGCGGTGTTCGGAAAAGAGGATTTTGGCGATGGTGCAGCCTCGTTGTTAGAAGAAATTTTGCGTTTATGCTCGGATGAAAGTAAAACTTATTATCTTGGAGGATATTCTCTTGCAGGGTTGTTTTCTCTGTGGGCATCTTATCAGACGGATCGGTTTGCGGGGATAGCGGCGGCATCGCCCTCGGTGTGGTTCCCAGGGTTTCTGCCCTATATGAAAGAGCACGAGAATCAGAGTCGGGCAGTTTACTTAAGCCTGGGGGACAAAGAGGAAAAGACGAAAAATCCTGTTATGGCTACTGTAGGTGACTGTATCCGGGAGGCACATGCGTGGCTGCAGCAGTGTGGGATCGGCAGTACGCTGGAATGGAATCCGGGGAATCATTTCAGAGATCCGGGCCTGCGGACCGCGAAGGCATTTGCCTGGGTAATGAAAAACTCATAAATTTTGCTTATTGGATCGGAGGAGAGGGATATAACAGCTACTCCGGACGCTATGGGATTACCAACTATGCATCGGTGTTCGAATATATCTGTAACGGTACGGCATACTATGAGCAGGCAACATTGACTGGTACCGCAGAAACCGGTAAATCAATAGAAACTCTGAGGTTTGCGGAAATGTTAAGTTCCTTTGCGCAATTTCCCGGAGATGTTGATAGTACTGCATAGCTATTGCATGCTATACTTCATGCGAAAGGAGAGGTGACGGATGCAGTTAGGAAATAATATTCAGACCTTAAGAAAAAAGAAGGGGCTTTCGCAGGAGAAGCTGGCAGAAAAAATCAATGTTACAAGGCAGACGATATCAAACTGGGAATTAGGAGAGACTGCGCCGAACCCGGAGCAATTAATTCTCTTATCAAAGCAATTCGACATAAGCATTGATGAATTGGTGGGAAATGATGCGATGTCATCCGGGAGTTCGAGGGAGAATAAGAGTATAAAAGATATCTATATCGGATTGATCGTTTTGTGCGGCATCGTAGCATGCGTATGGGCATTTTCGGCAAACAGATTTCGCTATGTGGAAATACTGGGAATCACCATTGCCGGGGCAGTGGTGGGAGCATGCCTTGGCAGAGTGATCCATGGAATTTTGATGTATTTGCGAAAGGATAAAAAGTAGGAGGAAGTTCAGCTTTTTTCATAATATTTGTACACCATAGACATATTTTCTGCTTTGATGGTAAAGATTGCAAAATTGAGAGTTAGTAAAGAAATGCTATCAAATCCCCGTAGCCCTT